>NZ_LROR01000018.1:0-83245 GCF_001675205.1 Clostridium coskatii
GAATAACCACCTTCACCACGCTGATAAGCTTCAATTACTTTCTTTTTAAATTCAAAACTATATTTTGCCAATAAAAAACCAACCTCCAATCGTTAGATTTTAGGTCTAACTTTTGGGGGTCGGTTCACAATGATGATTAGATAGTGTTTTTTTATTTAAATAATTCCTTCACTTTTTAGTATATTTTCCAATTCGTTTACTTTGTCGTAAAGAAGATGAAATTTGTCTTTCAATACCTGATTCTGTGAGCTGTCGCTTACTATGGCCTTTTCCAAACTTTCAATAACTGACAGAGCTTCGTCGATATCTCGTTGAGCCAAATTTAAAGTGTTTTCTTTCATTAATAATTCTCCTTAATTTAATATATTTTTTATTTTTGATAAATCTTCATCTTCTACAAATGGTGCACAAAATTGAAAAGTTTTTTCATGGCCGCATTCTGAACATACACAATTACAAATATCGTAGGGGATACCATCAACTATGGATACATTTGAATTTTCAGCTAAATATTCTCCTCCACATATTTCACAGGGAGTATCATTTATAACTAGATATTCACTTTCTATATATTTCATTATATCTCTAATGGTCATTATTAACCTCCAATTTAAAAATTATCACAACATAAATGGTAACACTATTAAAGGGGATTTTCAATGATTTCATCTCTATAAAATCCATCTGCTTATAGGTAATTTTATATTCTTATTATCATATATTAGTTATATGATAAATATTTGTATATTTTGGATTATAGGGGGAGTGGTTATATTGTGATAAACATTATATGGTTTTTTATTTTAGCTTTTGGAATAGGGTTTGGAATATTATCTGGAAGGGGAGAGGCAGTGTCTAAGTCTATTATAGCTTCTTCAGATGCTTCAGTAAAACTTATGATAAGTCTTTTGGGAATAATGTGTCTCTGGTGTGGAGTAATGAAAATAGCAGAGAAAAGTGGCCTTATGAATAAAATAGCAAGTTTAATGAGACCCATTTTGAAAGTTTTGTTTAAGGATGCCTCTAAAGATGAAAGAGCTATAGGACCAATAGTTATGAACTTAACTGCTAATATGATGGGATTATCTAATGCAGCCACTCCTTTTGGAATAAAAGCTATGGATCAGCTTAGTAATCTCAATAAAAAGAAAGAAGAAGCAAGTGATGATATGGCGCTTTTTTTAGTTTTAAATGCAGCTTGCATACAGCTTGTTCCAACTACAGTTATATCCATAAGAGCGGCAATGGGATCTAAAAATCCTGCAGAAACAATAATACCAGCCATAATTACAACTACTATATCTGCAGTAGTAGGAGTAGTATGTTGTAAAATTCTCCAGAGGTATTTTTAACTTTATTTAAAAGGAGTAGAGTAGTGTGAAGTACATAATAAAAGCTATAATACCAATAATTATTATATTTATGGTTACCTATGGTCAAATGAAAAAAGTTAGAGTATATGAATGTTTTGTAGAAGGAGCCAAGGAAGGGATAGATATATGTATTAAGATATTTCCATACCTACTAGCTATGATAATAGCAGTAGGAGTTTTTAGAGAATCTAAAGCTTTAGATTACTTTATAGGATTTGTAAAGCCTGTAGTAAAATTTATAGGACTTCCTCCTGAAGTAGTACCTCTTGTGCTTGTAAAGCCATTATCAGGCAGTGGAGCTCTTGGAATATTTGCTGAAACTTTAAGCAAATTTGGACCAGATAGTTACATAGGTAGAATTTCTTCTATAATTATGGGTTCTACGGAAACCATATTTTATACTCTTACAGTTTATTTTGGAGCGGTTGGTATAAAAAAAATAAGGCATACCCTCTGGGCAGCAGTAATGGCAGATATAACTGCAATAATCACAGCAGTTATAGTAACTAGAATTATGTTTTAATTGAAAATTGGTATGAAATTTTATATTTTACCTTATAATAATTAGTTGTATAATATATAGTATAATTCATAATTATTCGGGATGTGAGTTAAGTTGTTAAGGTGGAAAGAGCTCTATGAAGAATGTTTAAGTTGTTCTAAATGTAGTTTAGGAGATAACAGAACTAATATGGTTTTTGGAGATGGAAATCCTAAGGCACATATCATGTTTATAGGAGAAGCACCAGGAGCAGATGAGGATAGAACGGGAATACCTTTTGTAGGTAGGGCAGGTCAGCTTTTGACGAAAGCTCTTCTTGCTCTGGATTTACATAGAGAAAGAGATTACTACATATGTAATATTTGCAAGTGCAGACCCAAGAACAATAGGACACCTTATGAAGAAGAAGAAAAAGCTTGTATTCCTTATTTAAGAAATCAAGTAGCACTTGTAAGGCCCAAAATAATAGTTTGTCTTGGTGCAACTGCCATGGGATGTATATTGGGAAAGGAATGGAGAATTACAAGAGATAGGGGAAAGTGGATTGAAAGAAAAGGCTTTTATATGACTGCAACTTTTCATCCTTCAGCAGTTTTGAGAGATGCGAATAAAAAAGCTGCATTTTGGGAAGATTTAAAAAGTATAAAAGAGAAAAATGAAGAAATTTTTCAAACAAAAAATGTTGACACATAAAATTATATGACATATTATATTGTTAAATACTGTGAAGGAAAGAGTAGTAAATTAGTTTGCACAAAGAGAGTCGGCAGATTTTGGTGAGAGCCGAATGCAATGAAATTTATGAATATGGCTCTAGAGTATATCGCTTGAAATAATAGTAGAGTGGTACGGTAGTAACCGTTACATTACAAGGTAATGAATAGTTACTTAATGATGCTTTTATTGTGAAGTAAAAGTAAAGTAGAGTGGTAAAGCGTAATTTACGCCTCTATGTGGAAAAAATTTTTCCATATGGGGGTTTTTTTATATGAAAAAATAATTAGAAATACAATAAAACTAGAAGAAAAAGGGAGAGAAAAACATGACCAAGAAAACTTATTATATTACTACGCCAATTTATTATCCATCTGCAAAACTTCATATAGGAAACACCTATACTACTGTAGCAGCAGATGCTCTTGCAAGATTTAAAAGGCTTACAGGTTATGATGTTATGCTTTTGACAGGAACAGATGAACATGGACAGAAGATTCAGAGGTTAGCTGAAGCAAAGGGTGTTACTCCTATAGAATATGTAGACGAAATAGTGGCTGGAATTAAAAAGTTGTGGGATATGATGAATATAAGCTATGACAAGTTTATACGAACTACAGAGGACTACCATGTTAAGGCAGTTCAAAAAATATTTAAGAAATTGTATGATCAAGGTGATATATATAAGGGAAGTTATGAAGGGTTATATTGTACACCTTGTGAATCCTTTTGGACAGAAACCCAAGCAGCAGACGGTAAGTGTCCTGATTGTGGAAGGCCAGTAGAAAAAACTAAAGAAGAAGCATATTTCTTTAAAATGTCAAAATATGCGCCTAAACTTATAAAGTATATTGAGGATCATCCTGACTTTATACAGCCTGAATCTAGAAAAAATGAAATGTTAAATAACTTCTTAAGGCCTGGACTCCAGGATTTGTGTGTTTCTAGGACATCTTTTAATTGGGGAATACCTGTAACTTTTGATGAAAAACACGTGATATATGTTTGGATAGATGCTCTTGCAAATTATATAACAGCTCTTGGATATGGCAGTAAAAATGAAGAATTGTATAATAAGTATTGGCCGGCAGATGTACATCTAGTTGGTAAAGACATACTGAGATTTCATACGATTTATTGGCCTATAATGCTTATGGCATTGGGACTTTCTGTTCCTAAAAAGGTATTCGGACATGGATGGCTTTTGGTAGATGGGGGAAAAATGTCAAAGTCGAAGGGAAATGTAGTAGATCCTGTAGTTTTAGTAGATAATTTTGGTGCAGATGCTGTTAGATATTATCTATTGAGAGAAATACCATTTGGTTCAGATGGATTGTTTAATAATGAAATATTTATAAAAAGAATTAATGCAGATTTAGCTAATGATTTGGGAAACTTGTTATCTAGAACTTGTGCTATGGTTGAAAAATATTTTGATGGAGTAGTACAAGAACCAACAAAAAAAGAGCAAATTGATGATGAACTTATAAAGTTAGCATTAGAAACTCCTGAAAAAGTAGAAAAGAATATGAATGATTTAAGAATACCAGAAGCTTTAGATAATATATGGGATCTTATAACTAGATCAAATAAATATATAGATGAAACTACACCATGGATATTAGCTAAAGATGAGTCTAAAAAAGATAGGCTTGGAACAGTGCTTTACAATCTTTTAGAGTCACTTAGAATAATATCTATATGTGTTTCTCCATATTTACCTGAAACAAGTGCTAAAATGTATAAACAACTTAATACAAACGTTGTTTCCTGGGATAGTATAACTTCTTTTAATGGAACCAAGGCTGGAACAAAGATAAGCAAGGGAGAACTATTATTTCCTAGAATAGATGTAGATAAAAAAATAGAGGAGTTAAATAAATTAAAAGAAGAAAAAAAAGCAGCACAGAATTCCAATGAAAAATCTTTAAAAAAACAAATAACTATAGATGATTTTGATAAAATAGATTTAAGAGTTGCTAAAGTTTTAAAATGTGAAAACATAAAAGGATCCAATAAACTACTTAAATTTCAACTTCAAATGGGAAAGGAACAGAGGCAGGTAGTTTCAGGAATTGCAAAGTATTATAAGCCAGAAGAGCTTGTGGGCAAATATGTAGTATTTGTAGCAAATTTAAAACCTGTAAAATTGAAAGGCGAAATTTCAGAAGGAATGATATTATCTGCAGCTTCAGATGATGATAGTAAATTATCCATACTATCACTTTCTGATGAGATCCCAAGTGGAAGCACAGTAAGGTAATGTGAATTTTATGTAATTCAACTTTGGAACATAAGAAATTTTGATTTAATATAAAAAGTTGCAAAGCAAAGCTTTTGAAAATAACAAAGTTCAAATAGCAAAGAACAGATAAAGATAATTTCCCTCGTACCTCAGGAAATCTATAATTTAAATATTTTCTGATGTTAGAAAGAAAATTATCCTTATTTGATATTTGAACTTTGAACTTTGTTCTTTAAAAAAATTTAAAATTAGGTTAGGAGAAAATCATATGGAACTGAACATATTTGATGCCCATGCGCATTATGATGATGAAGAATTTGACGAAGATAGGGACAAAGTAATAGAAGAGTTGAAAAAAAACAATATAGTTGGAGTATTAAATTGTGGGTCTTCTATTGAAGGAGCTAGAGCATCTGTTAAATTAGCGGATAAACATGATATGTTTTATGCAGCAGTAGGAGTGCATCCTGAATATTCAGACATATTTACTGATGATATATTAGAAGAATTAAAAATTTTAGCTAAAAATAAAAAAGTAAAGGCAATTGGGGAGATAGGGCTTGACTATTATTACAAAGAAAATCCTCCGAAAGAAGTACAAAAAGCTGTATTTATAAAGCAGATGAAATTAGCGGATGAATTAAAATTACCAGTAATTATACACGATAGGGAAGCTCATGAAGATACTTTAAATATAGTAAAACAGTTTAAGAATGTTATTGGAGAAATACATTGTTTTTCTGGAAGTGTTGAAATTGTAAGGGAATTTTTAAAATTAGGATATTACATAGGATTTACAGGGGTAGTAACTTTCAAAAATGCAAAGAAAGTTGTTGAAGTTGCAAGGGAAGTACCCTTTGATAGAATTTTAGTTGAGACAGATTGTCCCTATATGGCTCCGGTTCCTTTTAGAGGAAAGAGAAATAGATCTGAATATATAAAATTTATTATAGCTAAAATAGCTAAAATCAAAGGCGTAGAGGATAGTAAAATAAGCCAATTAACAATTTTTAACATGAAACAGTTGCTTAATATGGTAAAATAGTGTAAAATTAAAGAGAGGTTTTATTAAATCTATTTTTAGTAATAAAAAAACATTTAACAGCATAATTTATATAATAGGCACTTTAAACCACCAAAAAATAGCATAGACTGTAAGTTGAGTAGGGAACTCTAATTAGTAGATTTAATGCGAGTTATTTACTCATGAAGTATAATATCGGAATCATAAATAATTATTTTATTTATAGTTTTATGCACAAGGCTGCATTTAACATTTTATAACAGTCTTAATGCAGAGTGATATTTGACATGATTTTGGGTTCCATTTATAATGGAGTATGTCGCTCTCGCCCAGAGGAGGTATTTTTATGGTGGAAAAGTTTAAGACTTACTTGAAAAAATATTTTCCAATTGGCCTTAGAGTAGAAATTATTGCAGTTGTAATTTTATCTGTTTTAATCGGAGTAATATTTAGTACAAGAAAGACAATAGTTGTTTCAGTAGATGGAAGAAGTAAGAAGATTACCACGTTTTGTAGTACCTATAGAAAAGTTCTTGATAATAGTGGAATTAGCATAGGGCCTAAGGATAAAGTGAAGCCTAGTCTAGACAGTAGGGTGGAGAATAACACCACGTTGAAAATCAAAAGAGTAGTAAAAGTTAAAGTAGAAGCTGACAATAAAAAGTTGAATTTAGAGTCTGCCGAGGATAATGTTGAAGATATGTTAAAGGCAGAAAAGATAGGAATTTCAAAACTTGATATAGTATATCCATCCAGGAAGCATGAGTTGAAAAAAGGAATGAATGTAGTAGTGACTAGGGTTAAAACAAAAGACATAAAAGAGGACAGACCTATAAACTATGACACAATTTTGAAAAGTGACGAGCAGGTTGAAAATGGAACTAAAAAGGTTGTGCAAGAAGGACAAAATGGAGAGAAGGAGACTGTGACTAGGGTTGTATACCAAAATGGTAAAGAGGTTTCGAAAAAAGTAATTAGCGAAATCATAAAAAAGCAGCCGGTACAAAAAGTTATAGCCATAGGAACATTGACTAATTATACTCCGTCTAGAGGAACTAATCTTAACTATGTTGAATCACTGCAAATGAGGGCAACTGCATATACTGCAGATTATGCCAGTACAGGTAAGAATCCTGGAGATCCAGCATTTGGTATAACTGCATCTGGCACTGTAGCCAGGAGAAATAATGGAGATTATAGCTCAGTAGCAGTTGATCCTAGAGTAATACCACTTGGTACGAAGCTTTATATAGAAGGTTATGGTTATGCTATAGCAGAAGATACAGGTGGAGCTATCAAGGGAAATAGATTAGATTTATTTTTTGATTCTAGCTCAGAAGTAGACAACTGGGGTGTAAGATGGGTTAATGTTTATGTAATTAGGTAGGAGCATATGCTCCTATTTTTTCTTTTAATTTTATGAAAATACTTTCGAGTATAAGTATAAGGTATCTATTATCTATAATAAGGCATTTTCAAAGAAATAACTAGTCAGTATGCTAGCCTATTTTTTATCATACTGCGTCGGTAGAACCCTTAGATAGGATTCACTATCTGCGGAACCTGCCTCCTTGTCTGATAAAAAATATTCGTCGCATCTTTGACTTGTTATTTTATTTCAAATGCCTAATAGATTTAATAAAATAGGAGGACATTTATGATTAAGGAAGTAATAGTGGTTGAAGGAAGAGATGATATAACTGCAGTTAAAATGGCGGTTGATGCTCAGCTTATAGCTGTAGGGGGTTTTGGAATAAATAAAAAAATTATAGATAAAATAAAAGAAGCTCAAAAAAGACAGGGCGTCATAGTGCTTACGGATCCAGATTTTGCAGGAAATAAAATAAGACAGATTATATCTAAAAGGGTAAAGGGAATAAAGCATGCTTATATATCTCAGAAAGATGGTATAAAAAATGGAGATATTGGGGTTGAAAATGCTTCCCCAGAAACTATAATAAAGGCTTTAAAAAATGCCAAGTATGAGGTAAAGGAAAAAAGAGAGGAATTTGAAATAAGTGATATGGTGTTCTTTGGTTTGACAGGAAAATCAAATTCCAAGGCGAAGAGGGATATGATGGGAAAAGAACTTGGAATAGGATATTGTAATACTTCTCAGTTTTTAAATAGACTAAATGATTATGGAATAACAAAAGAGGAATTTAAAAAGGCTATAAGTAAAGTAAATAATATAATAGACAAGGAGAAGTACAATGAATGATTTATCTACTGCAGATGTAGTAAAAAAATATGGATTTAAATTTTCAAAAAGTTTAGGGCAAAATTTTTTAATAGACAATACAGTATTGGATGACATAGTAAATAGTGCTGATATAAGTAAAGAGGATTTTATTATAGAAATAGGACCTGGAGTGGGAACTTTAACAAGAGAACTTTTAAAAAAAGCAGGTAAAGTATGTGCTATTGAATTGGATTCAGATTTAATTCCAATTTTAAAGGAAGAACTAAAGGACTTTAAAAATTTTGAGTTGATACATAAAGATGCGCTTAAAATAGATTTTAATAAAATAATAGATGATGAAAAAAATGTGAAAATTGTTGCAAATTTACCTTACTATGTTACAACTCCTATTATTACACGACTGCTGAATGAAAACTACAATTTTAAAACTCTTACTATAATGATACAAAAAGAAGTGGGTGAGAGAATCTCATCAGAACCTAATTGCAAACAATATGGAGCACTTTCGATTCTAGTGCAATATTATTGCGATGTTGAAGTAATAAGAAAAGTAAGTCCTTTATCGTTTATTCCAAGGCCGAAAGTGGAATCTATAGTTATAAAGTTAACCAAACTTGATGAACCTAGAGTTAAGGTGAAAGATAAAAAATTATTTTTTAAGGTAGTAAGATGTTCATTTAATATGAGAAGAAAAACTCTCTGGAATGCTGTAAAGACCTTAAAAGTTCCTAAAGAAGATATGGAAGCTGCTTTTAAAAAAGCTGAAATTGATGAAAAGAGAAGGGGCGAAACGCTATCTATAGAAGAGTTTGGAAGACTATCTGATTGTATATATGACATATGTATACATTAAAATGCGACATGTTTTTGAAGATAAGTTAAAACTATTTGTTCACTTTTTGAAAGTTATCTCATATATTATAATGAATATAATATATGGAGGTATAGAAGTTGGCACAAAAAAAGAGTTATAGTAGATATTTTATAATATTACAAGAAGATGAAAAAGGATACTCTTTAGCTTCTGACAAAATTGCTTCAGGATATGCAAAGTTGGAGATGAAAAATGATAAGTGTAAAATATCTTATTATGTACAAAATTTAAAAAAAGAAAAAACACCCTATTACATGATGTTAATATGTAATAAAAAAGATATAAAAAATATAATCAAAATTGGTGAAATGAACATAGATGATTATGGAAGAGCAGATATAAGTTATGAATATGCTGCAAATGATGTAGCAGGAAGTGGTATAGCTATGGATAAGGTGTCAGGAGCTGCTATAGTGAGAATGGTGGATGATAACATAATATCTGTAATGAGCGGGTTTGCAAGTACGGAAATACCTGAGTGGAAAGCATTTCCCGTATCTCAAAATAAAAATAAAGATTTAGAAGAAACCGAAGTAAGTGAAATAGAAAAATCTGAAAAAACTGAAACAAAGAGTGTGTTTGATCAGTATGAGGATATTATAGAGAAAGCCAAAGAAGACGAAGAAGAAGTTAAAGAAAATATAGAAATAGAAGAAAAAGATTCGTATAGAGAAGAACAAGAAGAAGAGCAAGAGGAATCTGAGGAAGTTAATAAATCGGAAAGTGAAGAACAAAATAAGGAAGTTCAAGTAGATGCTGAAGTGATGGAAGAAGAGATTATCGAAGATAACTCAAAATCTAATGATACAGGAAAAAATGAAGACAGAAACATAAATTCTAAAGAAGATAGAAATAATGATAGCTCAATATATGTGGATGAATCCCGACTACGATGCCATAAAAAATTAAACTTAAATAGATGTCAGAGAGAATGTGAAAAAGATAATGTATCTAGAAGTTATCCTAAAGGTCCAGAAGGAAAGTTTTTTACACAACTTATGAGTGGCTTTAAAGAAATAAAAGATATAAATAAGGAATTAAAAAGGTGTGTATGGAATAAGGTACCTGTAAGTTCTATGGATGATATGTATAATATAACTGATTATAATAAATATTCTTATATATATTATCCTATGGTAGGATATTATCCATATATAAAAAAATATAATTATTATCTAGCAGGTTATAAATGTGATAAAAATGACAGGGTAAAATATTTGATATATGGAATTCCGGGAACTAAAAGCAGAAAGGATCAGCCTTACGGAGGAAAATCTGGATTTGTTACATGGATACCCCTAAAGGATAAAGACACGATGGGCCATTGGCTTATGTTTTATGACTTTAGAGCAAATACTATAGTAATACCTGTTAGAAAGTAATATTGGTCACTTATTATGAGATTAATAGTGATAGATAAAAAAAAAATTGGGGTTACTATAATTATAATAGGACTTATGATAGTGCTTTTAGGACTTGAAAAAAATTTTGATATGAGGTTAAAGTTTACAGCTCTTATTCAAAATAATATGGAATCTCTTACTCAATATAAAGGTCTGGAAGGCAGGTTACTATATAAGCTGCCATCACGATGGACCTGTAGAAATCAGGACACATTTGGAGATGAAATATTATATCATAGTGATTTTAAGAGTGATGACAATGCCATAAATGGTTTTGTAGAAGTATGGAATTTAAAAGGTGACTTAAAATTATTTTTACAAAATAGCAAGAGTATATCCGAAAAACAAAATTTGTACAAAGAGTATTCTATAAAACAAATTTGTATGAATGGCAGAAAAGGATATTTACTTAAGTATACAATTACAAAGGAAATCGGAGATAGTTATAAGTGTATAGAATACTTTACAGAAGAAGGAAAACAATTTTGCAGATTTTCTTTTTTTGTAAAAGAATCAAATTTCAAAGAAAACATGCCTACTATATTTGAGGTTATTGTTAAAACTTTAGAATATAATTAGAAAATATAAGGTTTATCCCCTTCAGGTTTATTATATGAAAGGGGATTTTTTTATACTAATTATGGTATAATAATCATAGATTTCATTAAGATAGAAAGGGGTGAGAATCCCTCGCTGTATACTAGAATGTATTTGTAAATATAATTTTTGCATATTAAATTCTTAAAAATTCTGCAGTGGGTGAAAACATTGGACAAGATTACCAAAAAAAGATTAAATATATTTATAATATCCTGCATTTTAATACCTGTAACCTTATTGTGTGGGTGTAGTAAATTGGATCAATTAAAAGTTAAGGCAGGTTTAAAAAATTCGGATTTTGAATATATGAAACAGCAGGGAAAAGTTAAACAGATAATTATTCAAAATACAAGGGATCAGGGATTTAAATTTGTAGTTACTGATCAAAGTACCATTAAAAATTTGTACGATATACTATCTTCTGCTAAAAAAGTATCAAAAAAATCATCATTGGATCCTGATTATGTATTCGAAATAGATGAAGGGAACAATAAAGTTCACAAGTTTAGTTATATAGCAGGACTTGATAAGAAAGATTTAGGAAATCTCTATAGCAAAGGTCAAGTATATATAGTATCAAATAGAATAGACAACGATATGATAAATAATTTTTGGAATACAAGGATGCCGCCAAGTGACTTTAAATCTGTGTACTATGGGTCCATAATGGATACGTTAAATAAATATTTTAGTGAAAAGGATAAAACTAAGAAAATAGGAATAAATTTAAAAGATGATATAGAGGCACAAAGATTTATACTTTCCACTGAACAGGAAGAATTTAAATCAGATCTTACTAGTAAATTTAAAAATGCGAACATTGGGAATAATGATGAAGATAATTATGATGTGTGGGCAACAATAAAGACAGAAGGTTATAAATCCACATTGTATAAAATGACTGTTACACTTTTTGACAGACAAAATCAAAGTGAGAAGGTTTATTATGTACAGGATACATACAGCAGTGGCGGATGGAACAAGAGCATATCGGAAAATAAGCCTAATGGTTTTTAAAAATATAGGAAATGTTGATTAAAATTTAATGTGGATTAACTATATAAAAGGAGGAGAAATGATTTGAGTAATTGTGATGGTTGTTCAAGTAAATCAAAGTGCAGTAAAGAGGATAAAGGTGGATGTAAATACATATTGCCTAAGTATGGGAATGTAAAGCATATAATAGGTATTATGAGTGGAAAAGGTGGAGTAGGTAAGTCTACAGTTACGGGAATAATGGCATCAAAATTAAGAAACTCTGGATATAAGGTGGGAGTACTTGATGGAGATATAACAGGTCCATCTATGCCTAGATTTTTTGGAATAAACGATAAAAGGGCGGATATACTACAAGTGGGGGAAAGTGAAGAAATAAAGTTTTCTCCAGTAGAATCTTCTTCGGGAATAAAAGTTATATCCTTAAATCTTTTGACAGAAGAGGAAGAACAACCTGTTATATGGAGAGCACCTATGATAACAGGAGTGTTAAAACAGATGTATTCAGATACAAGTTGGGGAGAATTAGATTATTTGCTTATAGATATGCCTCCAGGTACTGGAGATGTAGCTCTTACTGTAATGCAGGAAATTCCAATGGAAGGTGTTATAATAGTATCTACTCCTCAGGATATGGTATCTATGATAGTAAAAAAGGTTGTTATAATGGCAGAAGACCTAAATGTAAATATATTAGGTGTAGTAGAGAATATGTCCTATGTTAAATGTGGAAAATGTGGTGAAAAAGTAAGGCTATTTAGTGAAAATTCAGCGAAAGAACAAGCTGATTATCTTGGATTAGAACTTCTTGCTGAAATGCCCATAAATTCTGATTTGGTAAAAAATATGGAAGCTAAGAAGGCAGAAGAATACATATCAAAATCATTGGAATATAATGATTTACTTAATAACTTTATAAAAAAATTAAAGTAGAAATTATTATAATAAGCATTATTTTTGGGATAATATAAAGTGTACTTTAAAGTAACTAATTATATAGCGAGGAGTGAAAACTTGTTATTAATAACAGGGAAATAGTATGAAAGCTGTAGTTGATAAAGACACTTGTATAGGATGTGGGCTATGTCCAAGTATATGTCCGGAGGTTTTTCAGATGGATGATGACGAAAAAGCTAAGGCAATTGAAGATAATGTCCCAGGAGAAACAGAGGACGCTGCGAAAGATGCAGAGGACAGTTGTCCTGTTTGCGCTATTAAGGTAAATTAAGAAAAGGGGATTGTGTAAAAAATTACATAATCCCCTAAACTTTCAAAAACTATTTGTGATAATAATGTACCACAGTTTTTCACACAGCATATCAATTAGGGTTAAAACAAAACTGGATGCTGTTTATACTTGTCATTTAATGTAATTTCAGATATTGGATGGATATTTATTCTATCACCTATTTTAGAATCGGGTGGTAAATGAGTAGCTCCCACATTAGCAGTAGTACCATCCTGAAAACTTACAAGTGCGTCTGTAATATTCATATCAATTATTTTTCCGATCATGAAAGTCCTCCTAAAGATAAGATTATATATGTTATTTTTATCTGCATTTTTAAATATTATTCCTAGAAATTTTATCTTATAGGTATTTGATGCATTTCAATTAAAAAGTGTGATTTATAGGTTTTTATAGGTTTAAAGTAAAAATAAAGCTCAATTTATAAATTGCTTTTTTATATATGGCAAGGTATAATAATCAAGTCGTTTATACAATATATAGTAGTTGGGAGGAAAGTATATGCTACATGTTGTGAAAAGAGATGGTAGAAGGGTTCCCTTTGATTCCATTAAGATAACCAATGCCATAAAAGGATCTTGTGATGAAATAGGTTTTGATTTAAAAGAAAGTGAATTTATTGATTTAACTCAAAAGGTTACAGAAAATATAGAAAATCTTAATCTTAAGGAAGTAAATGTAGAAGATATACAAAATATAGTTGAAGAAGTACTTATGAGGAAAGGCTATGTTAAAATTGGACTAGCTTATTCAAATTATAGAAGAGAACGAAATGATATAAGGGAAATAAAGTCTGATCTTATGAAGGCTATTGATAAAATAGGAGTTCAAACAGACAGGGACAATGCAAATGTTGGAAATAACTTTAGTGCCAAGCTCTTGAGGATTGCCAGTGAGTCTAATAAGTGGCATAATTTAGCTACTATGCCTAAACATTTAGCTAAGGCTCATGAAAATGGTGACATATATTATCATGATTTAGATTCTTATAACTTAACTGTAAATTGTCTTCATATACCAACAAAGGAAATGCTTTTAGATGGATTTAATACAGGATATGGAAATATAAGGACTCCTAAGAGAATAGAATCTGCTGCAGAACTTTCTTGTATATTACTGCAGTCAGCACAAAATGATATGTTTGGTGGACAGTCTCACCCAGACTTTGATAATGATATGGCCATTTTTGTTGAACCTACAAGAAAGGAAATATTAAAGAACCTCAGGGAAATGGGAGTAGAAGAGGAAAAAATAAAAGATATCTCTGAAAAGAAATTAAGAAGAAGTATAGAACAGGCCATGCAGGGAATAATCTACAATCTTAATACCATGCACTCTAGGGCAGGATCACAGGTACCTTTTAGCTCACTAAATATAGGTATACCAACCTCAAAGGATGCAGCTCTTGTATGTGAGGTATTTTTGACGGAATATGAAAAAGGACTTGGAAGAGGAGAACAACCTATATTTCCTAATATAATATTTAGAGTTAAAAAAGGTGTAAATAAGAATCAGGAAGATCCTTATTATTATTTATTTAAAATTGCATGTAGGGTAGCTTCAAAGAGAATGAATCCTACTTTTATGAATTTAGATGCTGATTTTAATAAAGCATATTATGATAAAGGTGTAATACCTGCAACTATGGGATGCCGTACATATGTCTGTTCAAATGTAAATGGAGATCCAGGGGTAAAAGGTAGAGGTAATATAGCTCCTGTTACTATTAATTTACCTAGGCTTGGAATTTTATCTAAGGGAAATGTAAGTAAATTTTTTGGATTATTACAAGGAAAGTTAGAGTTAGCAAAGGAATCTTTAATGCATAGATATGGTATTCTAAAGAGGCTCAGAGTTAAAGATTTACCTTTTGTAGCAGGTCAGAAACTTATGAAAGGTGCGGAAAACTTAAAGTCAGAAGATTCGATAGAACCAATATTGAAGCAAGGTACTTGGGCTATTGGGTTTATAGGACTTGCTGAAACATTAATTGCATTAACTGGGAAACATCATGGTGAGGATGAGAGTTCAAGGGAACTTGGGATAAAGATAATTACATATATAAGAAATTATACAGATAAACTTATAGAGGAAACACATTTAAATTGGAGTTGCTATGCTACACCAGCTGAAGGCTTAAGTGGAAAGTTTATAGTACATGATAAGAAGATATTTGGAGAAATACCTGGAGTTACAGACAAAGAGTATTATACTAATTCCTACCATATACCTGTAGGATATCCAATATCTATAAAAGACAAAATTGATATAGAGGCTCCTTATCACAAACTTTGTAATGGAGGTCACATAAGTTATATAGAAGTTGATGATTATCCATCGGAAGAGGTTGTTAAAAGTATAATTGACTATGCCTACGATAATACAAATATAAGTTATATAGGGATAAACTTTCACATAAGATATTGTAAAGAATGTGGAACCTATATGCACGGGGAAGATGTCTGCCCTAAATGTGGAAGCAACAATATACAGGGTATATCAAGGGTTACAGGATATCTATCTTTAGATGAAAGATTTGGAGAAGGTAAGACAGCAGAAAGAAGGGATAGAATATCCCAGGGAAGTAACAAACATGTATATTGCTAAAGCTCAGTAGTTAATTAAGCCATGCATAAGAAGGAGGAAAAATCAATGGGTTGCAAAAAAATTAGATTGGCAGGTATTGCATATGAGAGCCTAGTTAATGGCCCTGGAATGAGACGGGTATTTTTTGCCCAGGGATGTAGACATAATTGTAAAGGATGTTTTAACCCATCTACCCATGATTTCAAAGGCGGTCAGCTAAAAGATATAGATAAACTGGTTTGTGATATTAAAGATAATCCTATGGTAAGTGGAGTTACATTTTCAGGTGGTGACCCATTTGAACAACCTGAAGAATTTGCATACATGGCTGATAAAATTAAAGAATTAAATTTAAATATATGGTGTTATACAGGGTACACTTTTGAATCTATAGTTAATGGCTCGGATATGGCAAAGAAATGTCTTTTAAATAATGTAGATGTGCTAGTGGATGGAAAATTTGAAGAGAACAAAAAAGATACAAAATTAAAATTTAAAGGATCCAGTAATCAGAGAATTATTGATGTAAAGAAAAGTTTAGATTCCAATGATGTAGTAGTATTGACTTTTAGTTGAAAAACTTTAGCTAAATATATTATAATACTTCATGACGAGGAGTTGATAATATGAATAACAATTCGGAAATTGAAGTTTGCTCTTGTACTGAAATTCACAAGGATTGCATAGAATGTGTCAGAAAAAGTATGTTGGATGAAAAGACTTTTATGGATTTATCAGCACTTTTTAAAGTGTTGGGGGATTATACAAGAATTAAGATTATATATGCATTATTTAAAAAGGAATTATGTGTTTGTGATATTACAGAAATACTTCAAATGAGTCAGTCCGCAATATCTCATCAACTTAGAATTTTAAAGACTGCAAGGCTAGTTAAGTTTAGAAGAGAGGGAAAGTCGGTGTATTATTCCCTAGATGATGAACATATAAATAAGTTGATTAATGCAGGATTAGAGCATGTAGAACATAATTAGAGTGTAGTTATATAAGGCTTATAAGCAAAAAATCAACTTATACTTCGGATATTTTTTACAATCTTCAGCTCAGTTAAATATTTTGATAAGTCTAAGGGAAAAATTTAAAAAAATACTGAGAACTTTTGAAAACTCGTACCTCAAACAGTTCAAAAGTTCTAGATTTTTTAAAAATTTTTACCTAAGACTTATATACAAAATATTTAAAAGAGCTTCTCTATTGTAAAAATATGCCTGCGTATAAGTTGATTTTTTAGTTATAAAATCTTATAAAAAGTTTTTTCAGTAATGAACTTTGTAAGTATACTCCTGTATGCGATGGGGGATAAGCACTGCTGCACGCCTGGATAAGGTCTTCCCACCTAAAGAATAATATATTCTAAGTGCTAAAGACACTAAGAGTACTGTTAATAAGATTTAGATGGAGAAAAGGTATTCCTTATAAGCAGACTCCACCTGAAACTAAGAATCACTTGATATTAGTAAGTTACTTAAAGTTAAGAATTTTAACTAGATTAAAATCTTCAGGTTTGTGATCTAGAGTTAATGTATTGCTTTCAATTCTTTCTGTATTTTTCATATATTTAAGAAATTTTTCTAATCCATCTAATTCAAAAGTTAACTGAGAAGTTTTATAATGCATTGGAATTATTATGTGGCTATTGATGGATTTTGCAAGTTCAGCAGCCTCTTTTCCATCTATAGTAAAATTTCCTCCTATGGGAATCAAAAGCACATCTATGGATCCTAAACTTTTTATCTCTTCTGGAGATAATACATATCCAACATCTCCAAGATGACATATCCTATAATCATCCATTTCAATGATAAATATTATATTTTCACCTCGTTTTGCACCTTTAACTTTATCGTGATAAGAAGGTATGCCATAAATAGGTATGTCACATAGGTTAAAAGCGCCTATTTTATTTATAATATGTTTGTAGTTTATTTTTTCCGTATAACAGTGGTCAAAATGATTGTGGCTTATTGTAACTACATCAACATCTCCTTCAAAAACCTTATAGCCTACAGTTTTGTCAAAAGGATCTGTTAAAAGTTTTCTACCTTTTGAATCTTCAAATAGGAAACTTGAATGACCCAACCATCTTATTTTCATAGAATATCGCCCCTTTGTAAAATATGTTTTGGTTATTTTGAATTAATATGTTAAAATAACAATTTTTAATTACAAAATTCTTATTTTTTATAATATAATTATAATAGTATATGTTACACTAATGCAATTATTCTGCTGAATGGGGGTCATTATTTGAAGATTACAAGAATTTCTATGATGATATTATTAAGTCTTATATTTGTATTAATTGTGTTTGCAAAAGGAAATACTGTACATGCAATTAATTATAGCGGAATTACTATAGGAAATGATGTGGAAACCAATAAATCTTGGAATATAAAGTTCAACATGAAATTAGACCAAAGTACAGTAAATGGTTCAAACATAGTGGTAACAGATAGTACAGGAAATGCTGTTCCTATATATTTGCAGGTTGAAAAGGATGGGATGGGAGTAGTAGTTACCCCTAAAAGCCAGTATACATATGGTAAAACCTATAATTTAATTGTAAAAAGTGGAGTAAAAGCTGTAAATGGGAAAAATCTGTCCAGCGAAGCTAAGGTGCAATTTGGAGTAAAATATAATCAAAGTGCTAATAACAAGTATACTGTTACAATTGATGCTGGCCATGGAGGAACTGATGCAGGAAATGTAAGTGAAGCAGGATTGAAAGAAAAAGATGTAGATTTGTCTGTGGCACTAAAAACTGGAAAAATATTAGAGCAAAATGGAGTAAACGTGGTTTACACTAGGAAAGATGATAATGTAACTTGGAATGATAGTACAAATTTACAAGCTCGTTTTGACATAGCAAATAACGCAAAATCAAATTTGTTTGTCAGCCTGCATGTTAATTGTTATACGGGAAGTGCCTCGGTGAATGGAATAGAAACTTATTATAGAGCTTCAAATGATTCTGCTAAAAATACGGCAAATAATATTCAAAGTGACTTAATAAGTTATACAGGACTGTCTAACAGAGGAATTAAAGAAGGGACAGCCCAGCATAAAATACTGATGGGAACTACAGCACCAGCTGTTATGGTTGAACTTGGATTCATGACTAATCCTAAGGAAAGCCAATTAATTGGAAGTGAAGATTTCCAAAATAAAAGTGCATCAGCTATTGCAAATGGAATTTTAAAATCTTTACCATCTCTTCAGGAAGAAAATACAGTAAACGTAAGTTCAATATCTAACTTATCAGATAGTATAATTGTAGGAAGTAAATATTCTTTACCAACTAGTGTACAAGCTACTATGAGTGATGGAACTAGTAAAAAAGTAAGTATTGTATGGAATTCAAACACCGTTGATACTTCTAAAGTAGGTATATTTACATACAAGGGAACTGCAGCAGGATACAGCAAAACGGTAACATTTACTTTAACTGTAAAAGCAAAACAAATAGATCCAATACCAGTAACACCAGCGGAAGGTGCACCTGTAATAGTTATAGATCCTGGTCATGGCATAGGTAGTGATGTAGGTTCAAATGGAAATGGATTTCAAGAGGATGATGTAACTTTAAGTGTTGGCTTAAAAGTTGGGAAAATACTGGAGTCCAAGGGAATCAAAGTAATTTATACTAGGACTACAGATGAGCGAAAAACAACCCCTTTAACTGTTACGGAAAGTCTTCAAAGACGATGTGACACTGCAAACAATGCAGGTGCAACCTATATGATTTCAATTCATACCAATGCTTTTGATGATCCAGCGGCAGAAGGAACTGAAACACTGTATTATACAGGAAGTGTAAAGGGAGAGAAAATGGCAGAGGCTATACAAGAAAGTTTGTCTAGTGCTCTTGGAACCTATAGCAGGGGACTTAAAGATGGAAGCTGGCTTTATATAGCAAAACATACTACTGCGCCAACGGTTTTAACAGAACTAGGGTTTCTTACAAATAAAAATGATGCGGGAATATTAGGAACTGATGGGGGTAGAAGTAAAGCTGCACAGGCTATAGCAAGTGCTATATTACAGGTTTTAGGAATATAATACAAAAAAATTGTCTAAAAAAATTGACAATAGAAAATTCATATAATATAATAAAAGGAAATTATATAGGTAGTAATTGAAAAACATTGAACAGGAAAAGTATTTAAGTTTGCTTCTATTTACAGAGAGTGGGAGAGTGCTGAAAACCCATAGAAAAGCTTAAAGAAAATCACCTGGGAGTTGAAGAATTGAACAGTATTTTTATAATCACTTTAGTAAATTCTTACGTAATTCTACGTTACAGAATAGAGTATGGTAGTACTTAAATTTATTACCCATAGGTGGTACAGCGAGTTAAACTTCGTCCTATTTGGATGAAGTTTTTTTATTGCGTATTTTTTAGTTTAAAAATTATATGGTGTATAAACATTGAAAAATAGTAAAAACTTAACAATGAGAATAGAAAGGGGTTATATCCATGTATAAAAAAATTGATAGTGATAAAAGTTTTGTACAGATGGAAAAGGATGTTTTAAAATTATGGCAAGATAAAAAAGTAGTTGAAAAAAGTTTTAAAGAAAATGAGGATGGTGAATACTTTACTTTTTACGATGGACCTCCAACTGCAAATGGCAAACCTCATATAGGACACGTTCTAACTAGAGTTATGAAAGATCTTATACCAAGATATAAGGTTATGAGGGGATATAAAGTATTGAGAAAAGCAGGTTGGGATACACATGGGCTTCCTGTTGAACTAGAAGTTGAAAAGAGTCTTGGAATTTCTGGAAAACCACAAATTGAAAAATACGGTGTAGAGGATTTTATAAAGAAATGTAAGAATAGTGTATTTACTTATGTAAGCCAATGGAAAGAAATGTCTGATAGGTTAGGATTCTGGGTAGACATGGATAATCCATATGTAACATATCACAATGATTACATAGAATCAGAATGGTGGGCACTTAAAAAAATATGGGAAAAAGATCTTTTATATAAAGGTCATAAAATAGTGCCATATTGTCCTAGATGTGGAACTGCACTTTCTTCCCATGAAGTTTCTCAAGGATATAAAGATGTAAAAGAGACATCAGTATATGTTAAATTTAAAATTAAGGGTCAAGATAAATACATAATTGCATGGACAACTACACCTTGGACACTTCCTAATAATATGGCATTAGCTGTAAATAAAAGCTATGACTATGTAGAAGTTCTTAATCAAGAACAACATTTAATACTAGCAGAAGCTATGTTAGAAAAGCTAGAGGGAGAATATGAAGTCTTAAGAAGGTTCAAGGGAGAAGAATTAGTTGGACTTGATTATGAACCAATCTTTAATTTCGCATCCTTTGAAGGAAAAGCACATTATGTTGTTCATGCAGACTATGTAACCTTAACAGAAGGTACTGGAATAGTTCATACAGCGCCTGCTTTTGGTGAAGATGATAGTATTACAGGAAAAAAATATAATATTCCTATGACAAATTCTGTAGATACTCAAGGAAGATATAAAGAAGAAGTTACTCCATGGAAAGGTCTTTTCGTAAAAGATGCTGATCCTAAAATAATAGAATATTTAAAAGAAAAAGGAATACTTTATAAGGCAGAAAAATTTACTCACTCCTATCCATTCTGCTGGAGATGTGATACTCCACTTTTATATTATCCAAGAGATACTTGGTTTATAAGAATGTCTCAAATGAGAGATAAACTAGTTAAAAATACTAATGATACAAACTGGTATCCTGATAATATAAGAACTGGTAGATTTGGAAACTTTGTTGAAGGAGTAATAGATTGGGGACTTAGCAGAGAAAGATATTGGGGTACACCTCTTCCAATATGGGAATGTGAATGTGGTCATAGAGAGTGCATAGGAAGTATTGAAGAATTAAAGGAAAAAGGAATAAATGTACCAGATGACATAGAACTTCATAAACCTTATATAGATAGAGTTAAGTTAAAGTGTCCTCATTGTGGAAAAGAAATGAAGAGAGTATCAGAAGTAATTGATTGCTGGTTTGATTCAGGTTCAATGCCTTTTGCACAGCATCATTATCCTTTTGAGAATAAAGAAGTTTTTGAGAAAAACTTCCCTGCACAATTTATATCTGAGGCAGTAGACCAGACTAGAGGATGGTTCTATACTCTTATGGCTATATCTACTGTAATGTTTGATAGAAGTCCATTTGAAAATTGTGTGGTTCTGGGACACGTTTTGGATAAACACGGATTAAAAATGTCAAAGCATAAAGGAAATGTTCTAAGTCCTTCTACTATTTTGGAAAATGAAGGAGCAGATGCAGCTAGATGGTATTTCTATACTGAAAGTGCACCATGGCTTCCATCTAGATTTTATGAAGAAGCAGTACAGGATAGTCAGAGAAAATTCTTAGGTACCCTATGGAATGTATATTCTTTTTATGTGCTTTATGCCGATTTAGATAATTTTAACCCTATGGATTATAAAGATTTTGTAAGTGAGAATGTAATGGATAAGTGGATAATCTCCAGATTGAATTCTCTTATAAAGCAAACTGAAGATCACTTAGATAATTATAGAATTACTCAAGCTGCTCAGAATATAGGAAACTTTGTAGATGAACTTTCAAACTGGTATGTAAGAAGAAATAGGTCAAGATTCTGGAGTCAAAAGTTAACAGATGATAAAATAGGAGCATATTTAACATTATATAAAGTACTAAATACTTTATGTTTGGTAGCTGCACCATTTGTACCATTTATGACAGAAGAAATTTATCAAAACCTTGTAGTAAATCTTGATAAGAATGCAGTAGAAAGTGTTCATTTATGTAAATGGCCAGAATATGATTCAAGTGCAGTAGATGATAAACTTGAGAAAGATATGGAAGAAGCTTATAAGATAGTTAAACTTGGAAGAAGTGCTAGAAACAGTGCTAATATAAAAAATAGGCAGCCTCTTTCTGAAATGCTTATAAGTGTAAATACTCTTCCTGAATATTATGGAGATATAATAAAGGATGAATTGAATATTAAAAATATAGTTTTTAATGCAGATTTATCAAAGTATGTCAACTTTAGTATAAAACCAAATTTACCTGTATTAGGTAAAAAATATGGTAAATTAATACCAAAAATAAAGAATGAAATATCATCCATGAATCAAATGGAATTGGCACAAAAGATAAATGACAAGGAAACCGTAAAGATAAATATATCAGAGTCAGAAATAGAGTTAAATTCAGATAACTTACTTATTACAATGGAAGGCTTAGAGGGATTTGCATTTGCAGGAGAAGGAAGCACTGGAATTGTTTTAGAAACCGCAATTACAGAAGAACTTAGAGAAGAAGGAAATTTGAGAGAGATTTTAAGCAAAGTTCAAAATATGAGAAAAGAAAGTGGCTTCGAAGTTGCAGATAAGATAAATCTATACATTTCAGGTAATGAAAAACTTGAAGCGGTAGTGAAAAAGTTTGATGAAAGAATAAAAAAAGAAACTCTTTCTATGGATGTTATTTATAATGCCAATAGAGAATATAATAATTGTAACATTAATGGAGAAAAACTAGATATTGCAATGGAAGTAGTAAATAAATAAAGCAATTAGTAAATATGCTAATCACTAATTTTAAATATATATTTATTTTAAAGTTAGTGATTAGTTTTAATTGGATATATGAAATATTGTAAATTAGCTTGTAATAAGTTAATTTTATAAGTATAATTATTAAAAAAGTAATTGGTAGGTGATAAGGTGGCAGCATCAATTAAAGACGTTGCTAGAGAGGCAGGAGTTTCAATAGCTACAGTATCTAGAGTACTTAATGATGTAGACGTTGTAAATGAAGAAACTAAAAAAAAGGTTTTAACAGCTATTGAAAAACTAGGTTATAGGCCCAATATAGTAGCAAGAAGTCTTAAAACTCAAAGAACAAGAACTATAGGGATAATAATCCCGGATATATCTAATCAGTTTTATCCTGAGATTGTAAGAGGAGCTGAAGATGTAGCAAATATATATGATTATAATATAATGTTATGTAATACTGATTTAGATATAGAAAAAGAAATGGAATATTTAAAGGTTCTGAAAGAGAAGATGGTAGATGGAGTTTTATATATGAGTAATTCCTTAGAACCAAAAATATTGGATCTCATAAAACAACTTCAGCTTCCAATGGTTTTAGTAGAGACCACAAATGAAAAAGAAAGTATACCTAGCGTAACTATTGATAATGAAAAAGCTGCATATGAAGGTGTAACTTATTTAATAAAAAATGGGAATAAGAATATAGCTTACATAGGTGAAAATCCAGATATGGCAAATGCTAGTGCCGTAAGGTACAAGGGGTATAGAAAGGTTCTTGAGGAAAATAACCTGAAGTTGGACAAAAGTAAGGTTTATTTTGGAAATGTTAAAGCAAAAGATGGTTACAAAGGAATGAGTGAAATACTTAGTAAAACTAAAGTAGATTCAGTATTTTGCACCAGTGATGAAGTGGCTATGGGAGCTATAAATGCACTTAGAGATAATAATATTAGGGTACCTGAAGACGTGGATGTAATGGGATTTGGCAATATATATTCTGCCTCCATATTTTATCCTAAGCTAACAACTGTAGCGCAACCCACTTATGACATGGGGTCTGTTGGAATGAGGATGCTCATAAAATTAATAAATAAGCAAGAACTTGAAAAAAAGAACTATGTATTGTCACATAAATTGATTGAAAGGGATTCTTGCAAAAAATAATTTTATTTAGGACAAAAATTTATTTATAAAAATTTAATACAAAAGTATTAAATGATAATATATAATTATAATCAAAAAAATATATATTATAGGGAAAGGAAAACGTAATGGTAGAAAAAATAATTGAAATAGTTATTTTTGTCTTAGATAAAACGGGGTATATAGGCACATTTGCAGCTATGGCTCTTGAGAGTGCCTGTATACCTATTCCAAGTGAAGCTATACTGCCATTTGGGGGATACCTAAGTTATACGGGAAGACTAAGTTTACCTCTTGTTATAATAGTTGGTACATTGGGAGGAACAATAGGTTCTTTAGGTGCATATTATATTGGAAAAATAGGTGGAAGACCTTTAGTTGAAAAATACGCGGAAAAACTCAGATTATCTAGGTCCCATATTGAAAAAAGCGATTATTATTTTAGCAAATATGGAGAAAAAATAGTGTTTTTTTCTCGACTATTACCTATAATCAGAACTTTTATCTCTCTTCCTGCAGGGATAAGTAAAATGGAAGTTAAAAAATTTATAATTTACACTTTACTTGGATCTTCTATATGGAGTATTATTTTAGGATATGCAGGTTATAAAATGGGAGAGAAATGGACAATTATACGACAATGGTTTCATTTTGCAGACATAGCATTAGTTGTTTTTATAATTATATTTGTATTGTATAAGTTAGTGTATAAAAAAATAAATAGGAAAAATTCTTAGACGGAATTTAATAAGTAAAAAAATTCAGTGAAAATATATTTCACTGAATTTTTTTGGCTGAAATTTGTATTTCATAAGGTACATAAAATCATTGAAAAAAATGCCGTCACATATATTTGAATTTTGTTTAACGATTTTTTTGAAGTATTTCCCCTATGATGGTATAATTTAACATAAAAGTAAATACATTAATTAGTTAACCACTATTAGGAGGGGGATTATGGAATACAGGGAAAAGATAAAAGAGATATTTTCTTATTTGCTAAGATTAAAAAAACTAAATGAAAAATCCGTAAGAAATGTTTATGATTATGATAAGTTGTACTGGGAAGAAGAATTTTCCCATATGGCTGGATGTATTGTTAGTAAAACTATTACCAATGAAAATTGGATTGAGGTGAATAAAAAGTGTGGAAAGCTGTATCAGGAGTTTTTTAATCTATACCAGGAAAGTGAAAAAAATGGAGAGAATTTTGAGATAGTTTTTGGACATGGTTTAATTGCATGGAATATAGATAAGGAAAAAATACTTCACCCTGTTTTGACTACTAGAATGAAAATAGAATTTAATAAGGCAAAGGGCTCATTTATATTAATACCTTCAGGTAAGACTAGGTTAGAGACTTCCATTTTTGAAGGCCTGAAAGAATGTAATATGTCTGATATTATTTCCCTTGGAGATGAAGTAAGTCGTTTGAATTTAGATCCGAGAAATATAGAAAAAAGTAAGTCAGTATTTTTAAATTTAATTTCCCACATAAATGTTAAGGGTAAGTTGAGTCAGAGTAAGGTTTTAAAAAAGAAAATTGATTTTGAGCAGTTTCCTGTTATTTATAATTCCTCCGTTATATTGGTAAGAAAGAATAGTATGAAATTATGGCAGGTTGAAATAGCTAATATAATTGATGAAATAGATAATGGATATGAGATACCTGAGACCATTAAAGCTTTGGTTGATGAAGATGGGTCAGATTACAGTGGAGCTGATAAAAGCGAGTGGAAGGATGTGTCGGATAATTTGTTATTCCCGCTTCCTGCAAATTTAGAACAAAAAAGCATAGTAAAGAAAATATGTGAAAATTATGGAGTAGTTGTACAAGGACCACCTGGAACGGGAAAAAGTCATACTATAGTGAATTTGATATGTCACTTATTGGCAAATGGTAAAAAGATACTTGTAACTAGTCAAACAAGTAGAGCACTTAAAGTATTGACAGAAAAAATACCTGAAGAAATAAGACCTTTATGTATAAGTGTTTTGGGAAACGATATCAATTCGTTAAATGACCTTAACAAAGCTGTAAGAAAAATAACGGACAACCTCTCTATGGATCCAGAAATTATGGATGAAGAAGTTAAAAGTTTAGAAAAAGAATTAAGCTTTTGCAGGAGAAATGAGGAGCTTCTGTATGAAAAATTAAAAAAGATTCGAGAGAGGGAAAAGAAAAGTATAAATTATGAGGGAAAAGAGTATGACATTGTATATATAGCAAAGTGGGTGAAAGACAATAAAGACAAATATAGTTGGATGAAAGATAGAATAAAAATTGATCAAGTAATGCCGCTGTCAGATAAGGAATTCAACTTGTTAATATATCTGTTAGGGGATTTAGATAAGGATAAAAAGTGTAAGTTTGATAGCATTAAAAACATAATAAATAAATTACCTGACTTTAATGAAATATATAATAAAATTTCAGAGTATAAAAGATTAAATGGCCAATATGAAAATTATATTAAAACTGTAGAAGGGTGGCATATACCTAACGATAATAAATGCAACTATGAAAAAGTTTTAGAGCTTGCAAATATATGTAAAAGTAAAATTACCAAACTCCAGGAAAAAAATATATGGTGGAATGTATTTCAAGATTATCACAATAGTAAGATATCAAAGCAAACATTTAGAGACTTGTTGTGCAAAAGCAGCGAGTACATGTTGAGCTTGAGTAGGATTAACAATCAGATTAGAAATTGCAAAATAGAGATTCCTGAAAATGTAAGCAAAAATAAGTTTATAGAAGACTTTGATATTTTATTTGATGCATTTAATGAAAAGGGAAAAGTAGGAAAAGTATTTATGATTTTTCATCCTGAATGCAAATATATACTGGAATATTGTAAAGTAAATGGTGCCTTATTAAAAAATACGGATCAAGCCTTAATAGTTAAACTCTATACCCAGCAGGAGAGGATTTTTGCTGCATTAAAGACTATGTGGAATAATGTAATGGAAGATTACGGTGGAGAAACAATAAACTCTAATTTAAGGGAAAGTGAGTTTATTGCTATTGAACAAAATTTAAATTATTTGGATGTTATAATAAATTGGGATATGGAGTATAAAAGAGAGATCTTAAGGGCTCTTGGGAAAATATCAGTTCCACAAAATATTGATTGGCATAAGAAAGAGACCTATGATTATTTAATTAAATGCGTAAATTTTATAAAGAATATGAATAAATATAATGAAGACAAAGCCTATATAGAGATATTGAAAAAGTTGATAAAAACTACGGAAAAGTTGAGAGATCTCTATAAAGCTGTGGACAATTTGAATATAGATGAAGTTAAGAGGGTATTAAATGAATTTGAAGAAATTAAGTGTGTAAAAAATAAATCACTTAAAATAGATGAGTTAATAGGAAAAATGAAAAAAGTATGTCCCAAAACTTGCATAAATATATTGGATAACTGGGCTTACGATAAGGAAAAGTTTAACAGTTGGGGACAAGCATGGAAGTGGGCTAAATGGAATAGTTTATTACAGAGCACCTATGATTTCAATGATGATAATATAGGTGACCTTATAGAAAATGAAAAAAATAGGGAGAAGGTGCTTATAAAAGATATAGTATCAAAGAAGACTTGGTATAATCAGATAATTAAAACTAAGGAAAGTGAAAAAAGAAGCTTATTTTCTTGGGCCCAGGCAGTAAAAAGAATTGGCAAAGGCAGAGGTAAGATGGTGCCTCAGTATAGGAAGATAGCTCAAAAAGAAATGGAAAAATGTAAAAAAGTTATACCTGTATGGATTATGCCTTTAAATAGGGTTATTGAAAACATAAAGTTATCTAAAAATATGTTTGATGTAATAATATTTGATGAAAGTAGTCAGAGCGATATATTCTCATTGTGTGCACTTATGAGGGCTAAGAGAGCAGTTATAGTAGGTGATGACAAACAAATAAGTCCAGAAACTATAGGCATTGATCAGAATGTGGTGCATGACTTAATAGAGAAGTACTTGGAAAATATACCTCAAAAAGAGTGGTTTGATCTTCAAGTTAGTTTGTATGATACAGCACTTAGGGTATTTCCAAGTAGATTAATGTTGAAGGAACATTTCAGATGCGTACCAGAAATAATAAACTTCAGTAATGATTTAAGCTATTCAGGTGAAATAGTACCTCTTAGATATCCTAAAATATGTGAAAAGTTTTATCCAGCGATAAATACTGTTAAAGTAAATGGCGGGGCTAGAGATGCATCTAAGCCTATAAATGTTAAGGAAGCTGAATGTTTAGTAGATAAGGTTGTTTCCTGCTGTAGGGATAAAAGATATTCTAATATGTCTATGGGTGTTATATCTTTACTTGGGGAACCTCAAGGGCATCTTATAGAAAATATGCTTAGAGAAAAAATAGGTGTAGAAGAGATGATAAATAGAAAGCTCATATGTGGAGATGCTTACTCTTTCCAGGGTGATGAACGGGATATAATGTTTTTATCTATGGTTATTTCAAAGGATGTAAAATTTGCTCCACTTACTAAAGAAAATGACATAAGGAGATTTAATGTAGCGGCAAGTAGGGCTAGGAATCAGATGTGGCTATTTCATTCAATAGACTTAGAAGATTTAAATGAGGAATGTGTGCGTTATTCTCTCTTAAATTACTTCCTAAATTATAATAAGTGTAGTGTTAAAAATAAAAGTATGGAATATGCATTTCAATCTAGATTTCAAAAAGACGTGTATGGCATTATAAAAAACAAGGGATATAAAATTGTGCCTGAGGTAAAAATAGGTAAGTACAAAATAGACTTTGTTGTGGAGGACGTGAGAAATAGGGTTGCAATTATATGTGATAGTGAACTGTCTCAGAAAAATTACAGCTCTAAGGAGATTATGGAAATTCAATTAGATTTAGAAAGATTAGGTTGGATATTTTATAAGATAAGAGAAGGTGAATTTTATTATAACCCGGAAAGGGTTATGGAAAAACTTTGGAGTAAGCTAAATAATATAGGTATTGAACAGTACAAGCTAGAAGAAATTCAGAATAAAAATCTTCAAGTTGTATAAAATATAGTGCCTTAAAAATGTTTTTAAGGCACTATATTTTTAGTCTTGTAATGAAATAATATTTTAAACAGTATTTCACAATTACAATAATTTATACATAGTATAAAACATAGCAAGTATTATTTGGAGTGAATTTATTGTTGTATGCACTAATTCTTGCAGGAGGTAAAGGAACAAGATTATTTCCATTATCTAGAGCTAAAAATCCAAAACAATTTTTAAAAATTGTAAATAATAAGAGTTTTTTAAGAAATACTGTAGATAGAATTAAGCCTTTAGTTGATACAAATAATATATATGTAGTTACTAATGAGGAATATATAGATAGAGTTCAAGCGGAACTTCCGGATATAAGTAGAAATAATATATTTGCAGAACCAGAAAATAAGGAAACAGCCACCTGTATAGGATTTTCGGCGGTGAAATTGTTAAAAAAGGATCCTCTAGCTACTATGATAATTTTGCCTTCAGATCATTATATAGAAAGTCAAAAATTATTTATAGATACCATAAATAAAGCGGTTGAGATTGCAGAAAAGAAAAAAGGACTTGTAACGATTGGAGTTAAACCCATAAGACCTGAAACAGGATATGGCTATATTGAAATGGGCGAAAAAATAAATATAGGAGTTAATGCTTTTAAAGTAGAAAGATTTTTAGAAAAGCCCAATATAGAAGTCGCAAAAGATTTGATATTAAAAGGAACCTATTTATGGAACAGTGGTATGTTTGTGTGGAAGGTGGATGTTTTTTTAAGAGAAATGCAGAAGTACCTTCCTAAAATGTATAAGAGTATGGCTCTTATATATAAAAACCTGGATACAAAACAGGAGGAGAAGGTAATACAGGAACAATATAAACGTATAGATGGGATATCTGTAGATTTTGGAATAATGCAAAAAACCAGAAAAGCTTATGTCATTAAATGCGAATTTTTATGGGATGACATAGGTACTTTTACTGCGTTAGGAAGGTTTCTTAAGGATGTAAAGGGTAATAATGTAAAGGGGAATACTGTAATAGAGTCTAGCGAAAGTTGTACTGTATTTGGAGGTGATAAACTTATAATAGTATTTGGGGTTAAGGATTTGATAGTAATAGATTCTAAAGATGTGCTTTTAATTATGGACAAAAATAGAGATCAGGAGGTAAAATATCTAGTAGATATTTTAAAGAATAAAAGTAACTTAAAAAAATACATTTAATGAAGAAATTGTAATTATGGAATATAGAGGCAGTTTCCATCTAAAAGATAATGTCAGTGAGTTTGTAAAATATCAAAGTTGCTGACAATTTTTTATTAAATTTAGCTTATTTTGTCGACTCATTTTTTTTATAATAAATTCTCTATGTAAGGCTTCACCTTTTAGTATATACTCTTCAAAATAAATTAGCTTTACTGGAAGCCTTCCTCTAGTATATTTGGCTCCCTTTCCTTTGTTATGAGTGGATATTCTTTTGTCTAAATTATTGGTGTAACCTGTATAAAGTGTTCCATCACTACATTTTAATATATATACATAATTCATTTTTTAATCTCTTTCATAAGCTTATTTTACAGATACGTAAGCATTATCTTTTATATAAAACCTCCAGAGGTAATCTGCAGCTTCTTCTGCATAATCTACACCTATACGTTTAGAGCTTTTTATGCTGATATTTTCAATATTATTTCCTTCGATGTATAGGTCACTTTTACAAAGATCTTTTCTATTTTGACTTTTATCTATGAGAAGTGCCTTGCATAGTTTACCAGGGCCGTTGGTTAAATTCTTAATTTGACGTTTATTTAATAGGCTGTATTCTTTTGCATATCTGTTCAAGGACATGTCTTCTAAACAAGTGAGAGGTTCTAATGCTCTTATAAGTACGCCTTCAGGAATACCTTCTCTTTCAGTTACTACATTGAAGCAATAGTACATTCCATATATTATAAATACGTAGGAAAAACCACAAGGGCCATACAGGGCTTCTGTTCGTTTAGTACGTCTGTTTCCATAGGCATGAGCAGCTTTATCTATAATTCCTTTATAAGCTTCTGTTTCCACTATTTTCCCAGACAATTTTTTACCGTCTATTTCATGAACTAATACTTTACCTAAGAGACTTTTTGCAACTGATAAGGTATCCCTTCCGTAAAAATCTCTATCTAATTTGTTAGACAAATTATGCAACCTCCCTTAGTCTTATATGATATTATTATATCATATAAGACTAATAATTATGTTATAGGGATTTTCAACTAGAAAACCCTTATAGAGTGGGAGAGATTAAAATTATGAAAATACTTTATTATGATTGCTTTTCTGGAATAAGTGGGGATATGAATTTAGGTGCTTTAATAGATGCTGGAGTAGATAAGGATTATTTAACTTTTGAATTAGCAAAGCTTAATATAGATGGTTATGAGATTAATATTAAGAAGGATATAAAAAATGGCATTTCAGGGACTAAAGTAGACGTAGTTTTGAAAAATAATTCTGTATGTGCACATCATCATAGAAATTTAGAATATATAGAAAACATGATAAGTTCAAGTAGTCTAAGTTCTAGGGTTAGGGAAATAAGTAAGGGAATTTTTAAAAAAGTAGCACAAGCTGAAGCAAAGGTGCACAGTAAACCTATAAATGAGGTTCACTTTCATGAAGTTGGGGCAGTGGATTCTATAGTGGACATTGTTGGAGCTGCTATATGTTTTGATTATTTGGATGTGGATAAAGTGGAAGCTTCTAAGGTGGAAGTTGGTAGTGGGTTTGTAAAGTGTGCTCATGGTATATTACCTGTGCCAGCACCTGCTACAGCAGAGATATTAAAAAACGTTCCTATAGAATCTAAAGTGAATTTTGAAGCCACTACACCAACAGGTGCAGCTATTTTATCTTATCTATGTTCAAATTTTACTTCGGATAGAAATTTTAAAGTAACAAAAATAGGATATGGAATAGGAAGTAAGGATAATGATGATATTCCAAATGTTTTGAGAGTTTTTATAGGAGAACCTATATCTTATGAAAAGAATAACCATAAGAATTGTTATTGGAATAAAGATGAGAAAACTGAATATATATTAGATAGAAGAAACATGGATAAATCTAGCTTTAAAGATGAAGTAGGATGTATTAAAGAAGAGGCACAAGTTATAGAATGCAATATAGATGATATGAATCCTGAAAAATATCAATATATAATAGATAAATTGTTACAAGTAGGAGCTTTAGATGCGTACTTGACTCCCATAATAATGAAGAAGGGAAGGCCGGCAGTAAAATTGAGTGTGCTTTATAAGGATGGAGCAGAAGAAGAGATTAGAGATATTATTTTAACAGAAACTACTACCTTGGGATTTAGAAAATATAAAGTAGAAAGAAATATGTTATATAGAGATTTTACAAAGGTAGTTACAAAGTATGGTCAAGTAAATGTAAAAAATGCTTATTACAAAGGCAAAAAAATAAAAAGCAAAATTGAATATGAGGATTGTAAAAAACTTGCTTTAAAAAATAAAATAAGAATAGATGAAATATATAGGGAGGTTATGTCTAAAACATTTAAATGAAAAAGTGTTTAGATGAAAAATTACAGGATAAAATGAATTGTGCAATATTGAGTGGGAATTATTGAATATTTGCATATAAAATTAATATAATATTGCTTTAGATTATATTAATTTTATTAAATGTTGTTATGCTAATAAATGCATCTAATGTTATTTTATTGACAAATAACTGCTAAAAGGTATAATTATGGTATGTAATTTGAATAATTCATATTGTTTAATAGAGATTCATTTTTTTGTATTATTGTGTATTTTCCCATAAATGAGAAGGAGATGGCTATTTTTTAAAGACTTATTTTTCATATTATTATTTATCAGGAGGAATGGCAGATGAAGGTAACTGGAATATTAGAAAAGGCAACTAAGAATGCATTAGCTAAAGCCGGTGTAGAATTGCTGAATAGAGACCCAGAAGAAAGCCTTGATAAGCTGTTTGCTTTGATTAAGAAAACAGTAAAAAAAGACGAAGAGAATTTAGCTAGAGTAGAAAGAGTTCAGGAATTATATGAAACTAATCAAGCAATTCATAAACTTGTTATAGGCATTATTAAAAATTCCAATAAAAAGTGTATGGATAAACTTTTTACCAATTTTTTCTCAAATGCAGTTTGGTATGGAATGCCAAAAAGAGAACAGTTTTTTCAAGATACAGGTATAAAGACACCATTTACAATATTGATGAGTCCATCTATGAGATGTAATTTAAGGTGTACAGGATGTTATGCTTCAAGTTATAGTAAAGAGGATGATATTCCCAAAGAGGAAGTAGATAGAATTATTGGTGAAGCTAGAAAACTTGGAATTTATTATTTTATAATTCTTGGTGGAGAACCGTTTATAAATGACTATATGCTTGATATATACAAAAAATATAATGATTGTATATTTACACCATTTTCAAATGGCACCCTTTTTGATGAGAAATTAGCGGATAAGATAAAACAGCTGGGAAATGTAATTCCTATGTTTTCTGTGGAGGGTTTTGAAGAAGAGACAGATAGAAGAAGAGGAAAAGGTATATTTAAAAAAGTTATGCATGCAATGGATCTTTTGAAAGAACGAGGAGTTTTATTTGGAGTATCTACTGCAACCAGTAGGTATAACATAGATACAGTTACATCAAGTAAATTTATAGACATGCTTGTTGAAAAGGGAGCAAAAATGGGGTGGTATTTCTTATTTATGCCTGTAGGTAAAGAACCTGATGTAAATGTAATGCTTACTCCAGAGCAGAGAATACGCTTAGGAGAAAAAATAAGAGAAATAAGAAATACGAAGCCGTATTTTACTATTGACTTTTTTAATGATGCACCTTATGTTGGAGGATGTATTGCAGGAAAATACTATTGTCACATAAATTCCAAGGAAGAAGTGGAACCTTGTATATTTGCTCATTTTGCAGTAGATAATTTAAAAGGCAAAAAGCTTGTAGATGTATTTAAGTCAGATTTTTTTAAGGAATTAAGAAATAGACAACCATATAATAAGAATTTGCTATTGCCTTGCATGATGATTGACAATACTAATGAAATTAGGGAAATTGCTAAAAAGACAGGCGCAAAGCCTACAGACGAAGGTGCAAGAATGATGCTTGAAGATCTAGAATTTCAAAAACAACTTGATAAAGTATCAAATGAATACAAGCCTTATGCAGAAAAGGCTTGGAAAAAAGATTTTAATTCTGAAGGAAATTATAAAATGTCTAAAGGCTAAACCTTTAAAATATCCAGAGAGATTTATTCTCTGGATATTTTACTTTAATCAGAAATTTGTGATTAATCACTGAAGTTGAAAGATAATTGGTATTATTATAAAATATACATATTAGATTGAAATCAATAGGAGAATTTTTATGAAAAGATATATAAGGATAACATTGCTTCTAATAATGTTAGTAACGTTATGTTTAATGGTAGTTTCCTGTAATAAAAAACAGGATAGCGAAAATAATGAAAGAGTACTTAAAGGAAATATTAAAATTGTTACGGATGTAGAACATGGACCTCAATTTGAACTTGCAGCAGAGGCATTTGAAAAATTGCATAAGAAAGTTAATATAAATGTTATTACGGTAAAGGATACAGATAACAATGTTGAAGCGATATTTAATGGACCGCAGTATGAAGCAGACATAACTACAATAAATGATAGCAGTATAAAGCACATTATAATCAAAAATCCAGAAAAATTTTTAGATATGACAGATTCGGTAAAGGGATACAAAGATGAATTATTAACCAATAAGATTTATAACGATACTATAAAAGGGAAAATTTATGCTTTACCTTGGGACACTTACCCTAAAGCCTTGCTATATAGAAAAGATATATTTGATAAAGAAGGCATAGACGTAAATACGATTAAAAGCTGGAGTGATTATATAGAAGCAGGAAGGAAAATAAGTAAAGATACTGGAAAGATATTTATTGCAAATTCTTCAGAAGACAATAATGATATTTATCTACTGCTCTCAAATCAATTGGGAACATCTTATTTTAACCAATCTGGGAAATCAGATTTTAAATCGCAAAAGTGGGCTAGAGTTATCGAAATATCAAAGATCCTTTATGGAGAAGGACTTATACAAGAAATTTCTTCTAAAGACGAAGTTATAAACAAAGCACAGCTAAGCAAGATAGTATCCTTTATTGCAGATCCTACTTATGCTGTAACTTTAATGAACAAGTTTCCACAGTCTAAAGGTAAGTGGGGTGTAATGAAATTACCTGCCTTTGAAGATGGAGGTAATAGGGATGTGTCTTTAGGTGGAATTAATTTAGTTATAAATAAAAATACTTCTGAATCAAATTTGTCAGAGGAGTTTGTAAAATTTGCACTTACAGATGGAAAGCTTCAAATGGATTTATTAAATAAATATGGCAGATTCCCAGTTAGCACAGATGCTTACAATTTTGTAGATTTAAATAAAAACATAACGTATTTTGATAGTACAATATGGAATCTTTTTGGGAGTGTAGAACAAGGATCATTTAGTATAAATTATACAAAAAATTTTCCTGATATAAGAGAAAAAATAAGAGGAGTTTTAAATCAAACAAACATTAAAAGTGAAAATTATAAATCTATAATAGAAAGGTTGGAATCAATTTTAAAATAATTACATGAAACGTTTACAAAATTAGCAAAATGATGTATAATATGAATATAGGGGATTAATCATAGGGATTTTTTAACATAAATAAAACCTTCTAACTAGGAGCGTCAGTAGTTAGAAGGTTTTATTTTATTAAAGGGTTTGGAAAGATTTACATGTCTAAAATTTTCTTATAAACTTCAATAGTTTTTTCAGAAGATTTTTCCCAAGAGTATTTTGATGATTGCTTTAAGGCTTTTGCACTTAACTCATTTCTTATATTTTCATCATTAAGTAATGCTTCCATGGAATACATAAGGCTTTTTAAATCAAATGGATCTATAAGTATACCACCATCTTCTACTATTTCAGGAATAGATGAAATACGTGAGGTTATTACAGGGGTACCACAGCTCATTGCTTCTAGAGGAGGTAGTCCAAAACCTTCATATAAAGATGGATATATAAATACATCACAGGCATTATAAAAAATAGGAAGCATATTTTCTTCTACAAATCCTGTAAACTTAATGTTATTATCTATATTCAAATCTGTACTCAAGTTTCTCAATTTACATAATTCATCTTTACTGGAACCTATAATAACTAAATCATAATTTTTATCCAAGTTTTTATGAATTTTAGAAAAAGCAGTAATTAGTGAAGATACGTTTTTTCTGGAGCTAAAACCACCTATATAGAGAATAAAAGAATTTTTTATGTTATATTTATTCTTTATGTTGTATTGGCATTTATCTTTTTCCAAAGGCTTATATTTTTTATCTGCAGCTAAAGGAGTTACGAATATTTTATTTTCATCTATAGGAAAGAATTTCAGAATATCTTTTTTTGAACAATTAGATACAGTTATTATTCCATCTGCCAGTTCAACAATATTAGGAAGCTCTTTTAAAAATTTTGACAAATATCCTTTACCTACAGTCTCAGGAAGTATATATGGTATTAAATCGTGAATGGTAACTACCTTTTTGCAGGTTATATTTTTTGATATGCCAATACCGTTTTGGGGAATGTGGTATATATCTACAGCTTCCTTTTTTAAGTTTTCTGGAAAATAATATTCTTCAAAGAATCTATGGTGTTTTTTAGAGCTCATTAATATTTTAGTATTTTTATATAAAAATTTTTCGTAATTGCTCCCGGACCAGTATATATTATAAAAATTCTCTGTATGCTTTTTAAGCATATATTTTAGGATTTTAGCTGTATAAGTGCCTATACCGGTACCTTTATACCAATTGATTCCTCTTCCGTCAATGGCAATTTTCATTGATTTTATACCTCCACAGTCTAGTAATTCTAAAATGGTTAAAGTGTTATATTATATAATATTAATACTAATATAAAAAGGTGAATACAAATTGTAGATGAATAATTAAGAGGACATTTCAATTTAGCACACACGGATATCTTTATTCATATACTACATATATAGTAATTTTTGGAGGAAAAGGCTTTTGGATATATTAGAAGTAAAAAAATATGTTGAAGATGCTTATGATCTCCATATTGAATTTATAGAAAAAGTTAAAAGTATATATAAGGTTCATACAAAATACAATAAATATTGCTTAAAGGTAATAAATTACGATTTTGGACATTTCTTATTTATAATTTCTGCCATAAAGCATCTCCAAAATAAAAGTTTTAAAAGCATACCTGAAATAATTAAAACTAAGCAGGGAAAAGATTATGTAGAAATAGAAGGGGGTCATGCCTATTTATGTAGATGGGTTGATTCTAGACAGTGCAATTTTGAAAATCCGTTGGATGTTTTAGTTGCAACTTCTAAATTAGCAGAACTTCATAAAAAAAGTTGTAATTTTAAGGTGCTAAAAAATATGAATCCTAGGATAGGATGGTTTAAATGGATAGATACTTTTAAAACTAGAGAAAGCGAAATATTAGATTTTAAAAAAAGAATATTAAAAAAAGATCATAAGGAAGAATTTGATATATTGTATCTAAATTCTATGGAAAAGGAAATAAGTATTGCAGAAAAGTCTATAAAAGATTTAAAAAAAACCAGGTATTTGGATGAAATGAAACAAGAAATCTTGAATAATGGATTTTGTCATCATGATTATGCCAACCATAATATTTTAATAGATACTGAAGGAGAAATAAATATTATAGATTTTGATTACTGTATATTAGATACTCATCTTCATGATTTGGCTAGTTTGCTTATAAGAAGGATGAAAAACGGCAAATGGAATATGAATAATGCGTCTTTTATAGTTGATGCATATAGTACTATAAATGTTGTAAAAACAGAGCATATACCTATTATGTCAGCTTTTATGGAGTTCCCTCAAGGGTATTGGCAGCTCGGAATACAGTATTATTGGGAAAAACAGCCTTGGGGAGAAGAGGCATTTATAAAAAAGTTAAAGAGAATTTTAGGTGACACAAGAGAAAGACTGGAATTCATAGATGAGTTTAAGAAGAGCAAATATAATTAAGATTTTAAAAGGAGGAACATCTAATGTCACATAAGAAGTCTCATAAGAAGTCTCATAATAAAAATATAGATGAATTTGAAAATAAGGATTTAGGATATTATGAAAGTAAAGTGGATAGTTTAAAGAAAACTGTAAAACAGCTAGAAAAAATGAATAAAAGAAAAAAGGAAGTTATGAAATTAGAGAAAAAGAGGAAAAAGATGTTAAAGGAAATGAAAAAAATGCATAGATAGGGCAATCTCACAGGCAAAACAAAGAGGTGGTTTAAAAGTGTACTTTGAGGATGTTGAATCATGCTTTGTTAATTATTTAGAATCGAAAAAAATATTTAAAGTAAAAGAATTTGATAATACAATAAAGTACAAGGATATATCTATAGATAACATAAAAGAACAAATGTTTATAATTAGTGAATTTCATAGAAGAACTTTAAAATACAGTGGTATTATGAATAAACGACTATATAACAATATAGGAAAGGAAGTAGAACAGTATAGAGTTTATACGAAGAAATTGAAAAAATATTTAGATAGAGTAGAGAAGTTACAAAACAAGACTATATTTCAGGAAAAACTAAATCAAATAGGAAAAAAATATTTAATAAGAGCAGAAAGCTGTATGGATAACCTGGATAAAAACAGTTATACAGATTTAATAAGTAGAAGCATGAAAAGGGTGGAAATGTGTCTCAGAAACACATATTTTAATAATCTGAGGAAAAAAAGAGATATAGAAGTTATAGATATACAAGGATGCTGCTATAACATGGTAGAGATGGATGCAGTATATTTTTTAAACAGAATAAAAAGGAAAGGCATAAATGCAGACTTTTATGAAATTATAATGGAATTTTGTAAGTACGAACATTTAAAAAGTAGTAGTGTGCAGTTTATTTTGTCAATGATTTCTTATCCTAATGAGGTTATGAAATGCTGCAGCAAATATATATATGGTACAAAAAATTGGACAGAAGAAGAATATGTACTTAAACTAAATAAAGCCATGAATGAAGATGGAGAGAGTCTAATTAAATTTTAGATGGTAAGGGGGAGGCAGAATTGGTAGACAGATATGGTGAAAAAAAATATTTAACCAAGTATGATTTGTGTACAAAGCTTTTTGATAGATTTGATTTAAAAGTATATGATGTTGTACCGGTTAGAAGTGTATATATGATTTCCACAGACAAAGGGGAAAAAATTTTAAAAAAGGTAGATTATACCCTAGATGAGCTGAAGTTTATATATAATGTTTTAAATTATGTGAGAACAAAATTTCCTAGAATAATAAATTTTGTGAAGAATAAAGCAGGAGAAATATATACTATTTGGGATGGAGATATGTACTGTATAATGGATACAGTAAATGGAACGGAATGTAACTTTAGCAATCCTATAGAACTGAATATTGCAGCAGAAGGCTTAGGTGAATTTCATCTTGCTTCTGAAGGATTTAAGACAGGTATATATAACAAGAGTAATAATGGAAAATTGATTGATTCTTTTAAGAGAAGAATTCAGGAAATGGAATTTTTTAAAAATATAGCAAATATTCATGAGAAAAAGACAGAGTTTGATGAAATATTTATAAAAAATTGGAGTTACTATATAGAGGAAATAGAAAAAAGCATAATATTACTTCAACAATCTCATTATTATAAATTGTGTAGTGAAGAGGATAAAGTAGTAGTATGCCACCATGATTTAGCGTATCATAATATATTAATAAATGAAAATCAAGCGTATTTTATAGATTTTGATTATGCCATCATAGACCTTAAAGTTCATGATCTTTGTAACTTCATAAACAAAGTTATTAAAAATTTTGCCTTTGACATAGATAAAACTAATTCTATAATAAATAGTTATTGCAATAAAAATAATTTAAGTCGTAGGGAACTTGAGGTACTATATGCTATGCTAGATTTCCCTAATGATTTTTACACTATAGCAAGAGATTATTATAGTAAGCGTAAGGAGTGGGAAGAAGAAGTATTTTTAGATAGATTGAAGAGGAAAACTAGATATAAAGAAGATAGAAAAGAATTTTTACAGGAATTTAGAGATAAAATCCTAAATTAGGTGAATAATATATTAAAAAAATAAATAAAGTATGTAAGAAACCGCATATATCCTTAGAATCTATGTATTTCAAAGATATATGCGGTTTCTTACAATTTTAAATTGATTATTTTCTCAGAATTTTGTTGTATGCATCCAAGGTATTTTGGGTAGTTTTCCCCCAACTTAGTTCAGAAGCTCTTTTCATACCTGAGGATATTAATTTAGTTCTAAGGTCGTTATCTGAAAGTACGGTTAACATGGATTCATATAAATTAGTTTGGTCTGTAGGGTCTACGAGAAGAGCACCATTTTCAACTACTTCAGGAAGGGAAGTTGTATTTGATACTATTACAGGTATTCCACAGGCCATAGCCTCTATTGGAGGAAGACCAAATCCCTCGTAAAAAGAAGGATATACAAATAATTCAGCCCCATTATATATATATGGAAGATGATCCATAGATATAAACCCTGGGAATATAACTTTGTCCGATATATTTAATTCTTCAGCACGATTCTTATATATGCTGTAGGATATTCCTTTGTTACCGGCGATAACCAAGTTTAAAGGACTTTTATATGAAGATACTAATTTACTAAAGCTTTCTATAAGCCCGAGTATATTTTTCCTTGGGCTAAATCCACCTACGTATAGTATATAATCTCCAGTTATAGAGTAATATCTTTTAGCAACATATTTGCTTATTCTTTTATCCAGGGGTTTATATATCTCTTCACTGGCTAGAGGGGTGACATATATTTTGTCTTCTGGGAAATCAAAGGCCTTCATGATGTCTTTTTTAGAAAAATTTGAAACCGTAATAATCCCATCACATTGGGGTATTGCTTTAGGTATATAGTCTGAAAAAACTTTGAGATATCTATCACTTACGGTTGAAGGCATTCTATAGGGAATTACATCGTGAAGTGTTATGACAAATTTACAATTTTTATAAATTGGAAGTCCAACTCCATTTTGAGGAACATGATACAATTGTATATTAGTATCTTTTATTGTATTCGGTACATTGACTTCTTGCCAAAAATTGTGATTATTGTCTTGAGGGAGCGTGTCTAGTCTAAAGTTTTTTTTAAAATTTATATTGTCTCTAAATCCCTCCGGCATGAAAAGTAAATAATTATTTATATTATCAATATTATTTAAACAATTTAGTAGTTGGTAAGTATAAGTACCTATACCAGTACCTCTATACCATTTTGCGGCACGTCCATCAATGCCTATTTTCATAAAGTTATTCCTCTCTAAATTAGTATATTTCATTATATTAAAATAAAGGTCAAAATGTTAATATTCTTCTAAATTAATTTAGGACCTCATATAAATATATAGGGGTGATTAACATGATGCGAGAATTTGAAATAGAAAGACAATTTGATGTAAAAATTGAAAATATAAAGCCAAGCAAAGGAGTATATCTTCTAAAAACAGACAAAGGAATGAAGTGCTTAAAGAAGGTAAACTATGGGACTCAAAAACTTCTGTTTGTTTATGGAGCAAAGGAGCATCTTATAAAAAACGGGTTTCCATATGTAGATAAGTATTGCAATAATGTAGATGGAAATCCATATGCACTTGTAAATGAAGATATATATACTCTTTCCGAATGGATTAGCGGCAGGGAATGTGATTTTAAAAATAGAGATGATGTCATAAATGCCTCTAAGTGCCTGGCAAGTTTACATGCAGCTTCCAAGGGATATGAGCCGCCGGAAAACAGCAAATTGAAGACAGATCTTGGTAGGTGGCACCACCTTATGGAAAAAAGGGTTAAAGCTCTTGATAAAATGAGAGATATGGGTAGGAAAAAAAGCAACAAGGGAGATTTTGATTTAAATTATACTAAAGAAGTTCAGTTTTATAAAGATTTTGGAAGAAAAGCCATAGAGGTATTGAATGATTCTAAATATGATGAATTATGTGACATTACAGAAAAAGAAGAAGGATTTTGTCATCACGATTTTACCTATCACAATATAGTAATTGACAATAATAATAAAGTAAATGTAATAGACTTCGACTATTGTAAAAGGGAAGTTAGGGCTTATGATATTTCGTCTTTTATGGGTAAGGTTTTAAAAAGATCCGACTGGGATATAGCTAATGCAGAGCTTATAATTAATTCATATAATGAAGTTAGCCCTATTAAAGAAGAAGAATACAGGGTAATATTTGCTTTTTTGCTATTTCCTCAAAGATTTTGGAGGTTGGCTAATAGATACTACTATAACGAAGTTAATTGGCCTTTAAAGACTTATAATAATAAACTTCAGGAATTAATTTCTGAGCAGGGTAAATATATTGATTTTATTGAGAAATTTAAAAAAATATATAACCAGAAGTAAAATTATCAAAGAAGGCTAGGAGCTATACCTGGAATTTTAAATTAAATCCGGTATAGTCCTTATTTTTTGCACTTAAAATGTATTGTATTCATAATATATATCATGACTTTTTATATGGGGATGTATGAAAATATGAAAATAGGAGATGTAGTGGTAAGGAAATCTTACGATAGAGATATAACTTTTAAAATAATAGATGTGAAGGAAGAAGCAGAAGGAAAACTATATATTCTAAAGGGAATAAATTTGAGAATAATTGCAGATTCAGCTGAAGATGATTTAGAACCTGTATCTGAAGATTCTCTTACAGAAAGTGAAAAGATATTTAGTAGACAAGTTAATAGATCTATTAAAGACATTTTAGCAAGTAGGGGAGGGTTCAGACAAGAATATAATATAACAAAATTTTTATCACATAAATCAGGTAAAGAATTGACGTTTGGAAGACCAGGAAAGATACTTCATATAGATGGAGATTCGGAATATTTAGATGTATGTCTTAAAGTATATAAGCAGCTTTTATTAGACGTAGTTGGGAAGAATATACCAGAGAAAGATCAACCTGGTCAGGTAGTAGAATTAGCCAGGGAAATTAAGCCTGATATAGTTGTGATTACAGGACATGATGCTATAGTTAAAGGTACTAAGGACTATACAGATTTAAACAACTACAAAAATTCCAAGTATTTTGTGAAAACAGTATCCGAGCTCAGAAATTACAAATCTAACTATGATGATTTAGTAATATTTGCAGGGGCATGTCAGTCCTGCTACGAGAAAATTTTAGATTCAGGAGCTAATTTTGCGAGCTCACCTAGTAGAGTACTTATTCATTGTTTGGACCCAGTATTTTTGTGCGAAAAAATAGCGTATACCAATATAGAAAAAGTTGTATCCATTCAAGAGGCATTAGAAAATACTATAACAAGAACTAATGGCATTGGAGGATTACAAACAAGAGGAAAGTATAGAGAAGGATTTCCAAAATCACTCTATGTATAAAAATCATAAAAATAGTAAATATTATTGTATATATGAGTGACTTAAAGAAATAACAATATAAAATGCTATAAATAGAAGTATCCTGGTTCTGTTTACAAAAAATTAATATTGACAAAGCGATTTATTAACTGATATACTAAAAAGTTTAATTGACATAATAGCGGATAGGGAGTATAATATAAAATGTTGAAAGAGGGTGTTTGGAATGATAGAAGGATCTAATGTATTAGCTTCTATAAGAAAAAATATTGAAAATCATGTGGGAGATAAGGTAACCCTAAAAGCAAATGGAGGTAGGAGAAAAGTTTTTGTTAATAAGGGAACGATAGAAAAAGCTTATCCTAGTATATTTGTGATTAGATTAGAAAGTGACACCCAAAGGAAAGTGACATATAGCTATTCAGATGTTTTAACTAAGACAGTTCAATTAGTTTTCCCAGTATAAAATGGCGTAAATTGGTATTAAATAACCGATTTATTTTTGCAATATTAATCAAGTCAAATTACAGGAACCACTACCTTTACTCTTTTCTAAGTGGTAATTAGTAGAATTAAGGATAGTATATAGAATAATAATTTTAAATAATTATCATTCTATATACTATTTTTAATTCTATAGGGTAAGAAGAAAGATGGCTAATTCCATCTTTCAACTATGGTATAAAAGGGTATTGAGAATTTATGAGAGGTTATATGGTTAACAACCAATTTAATATTACGTCAAAATTCTTTAAATGTCAATATTAATAGACAGCATAAAAATCTTTACAATAGTAGCATATTTTTTACCTCAAATTTATATAAATAAATAGTAGGTTTTTATGGGGGAGGTAATAAATATGAGCATAGATTTTATTAAAGAAAATATAGAATGTGAACAATTACTAGCCGAAGATTTTTCGGATACTGTTATAAAAGCAGAATATGTAATACCTGATACAAATCCGGATGTTAAAGAAATTCTAATTCTTAATGCAAAACCAAGTATAACTAATAAAGAAGTGATGCAGGATAAAGTATTTGTAGAGGGTAAAATAGAATATACTTTGCTTTACTTAGCAGAAGAAAGCGAAAACATGGGCATTTACAGTGTCAATTATACAGGAACATTTTCCAATTATGTGGAGGTACCCGGCACAGAACATATGATGTTATGTGATTCAGATTGTTATGTGGAACATATGAATTGTACTATAGCAAATGAGAGAAAAATAGCTATTGAAGGAATTATAAAATTAAAGGCAGAAGTGTATAAAAAGTATGAATTTGAGGTTATAAAAGATGTAACTGGATCTGAGGACATACAGATGTTAAAAAATCCTGCTACTGTAGATAAAATAGTAGGTACAGTTTCAGGAGATTTAGTTGCTAAAACTGAAATTCAGATATCTGTGGACAAACCGCAGATTGGAAGTGTACTAGAATATAATATAAATGTTCATAAAAAAGATATAAAGGTGTTAGAAGATAAAATTTCTGTAGAAGCTTATGTGCTTATTAGAATGCTCTATAGAGGAAAGGATACAAGAGACATTGTATGCATAGAAAAAGATGTGTTTGTAAATAAGGAACTTCCAATGCAGGGAGTTAATCCTTCTATGGAAAGTCATACTGATTTTAACATTGATGAAGTAGAACATACTATGCGAGAAGATGACTTAGGAGAAAACAGAATAGTTGAGCTAGAAGTACTTGTTAAATCCAATACTAAGGTTATGTATAAAGAAGATATGGATATAATAGAAGATGCATATTCTCCATCTTCCCTTATGCAAATGGAAAAAGAAGATTATGAATTGAATGTCATGCATGGACAAAATACTACTCAAAGTATGGTTAAATCCAATATAGAAATAAATGAAGGAATTAAACCTACAGAAGTAATTATGTGTTATGGAGATGTGTGCATAACTGATAAGAAAATAGTAGAAGATAAGGTTATTGTAGAAGGAGTTTTAAATGCCAAGATACTATATAAAGATTCAGAAAATCAAATAAGAAGGTCTAAAGAGGAGATACCTTTTAATTGCAGTGTGGATATACCTGAAAGTAAAATTGATATGCAGTGTATAGCAAAAGTGTCTTTAGAAAGTATAGAGGGAGAAATAGAAGTAGACACCATAGCAATAAAAGCAGTTATAGAGGTTTATGCTCGAGTAAACTATATTACGCATAAGGAGTTTTTAGTAAATATAGATACCTTAGAAGGAGAGTTCCCGGATAAAAAATCCAGCTTAACAATATATGTAGTCCAGCAAGGGGACACCCTGTGGAAGATAGCTAAAAAGTATTATACTACAGTGGAAAACTTAGTGAAACTAAACAGCATAGAAGATCCTGATGTTATAAAAGCTGGAGAAAAGCTTATTATACCAGGAAGAGCTGTTATATAATATAAAAAAATTGCGTCGCAATATTTTTGAGAGGACAGATGACAATTGACAGAGGACAGTGAAGGAGGATTTTTCTCCGTTGCACTACGAAAAATCTTTAATTTAAAAGAAACTCACGTTTTTTTGTTTCTAAGAAGTACTTTCTGAGCAAGCAATTATCTGAAAATCACAGATTTTAAAGCCTGCTTAAGCGATGTTTTGCATTAGCAAAACAAGCTTAAAAATAAATTAGTTTTCTGATGTAAGGAGGAAAACTTACCTTCATTGTCCACTGTTCTCTGTCAATTGTCCTCTCAAAAAAGTTGCTTCGTAATTTTTTTATATTAAGTCAAAGTTCCGTATAGGTGAAAGCTAAGTTAAAAATGAATAATTTAATTTACATGCTTCAGTAGCAAAGTACTGAAGTTTTTTGCCTTACGCATAATAATTAAAAATAAGGAAAAGATATAGAATATCCACAGGAGAAGGTGTATAAGTTTGAAAGAAAAAGTAGAGGAAAAGTTGATAATAATAGGAGGGGCAGAGGATAAAAAAGGTGATAAAAAAATATTAAAAGAAGTTTGTGGGATATTGGAAAAAAGTAAAGATATACTTGTAATTGCAACTATTGCTTCTGAAATTCCAGAGGAATTAGGATATGAGTATCAGAAAATATTCGAAGAATTAGGTATAAAGAATATAAGAATATTAAATATTAAGGATAGAAAGGATGCATTTAATATAAGCAATATAACTGTAATAGAAGATGCTTCCATGATATTTTTTACTGGAGGTGACCAGCTTAGAATAACCAGTTTAATAGGAGGAACACCACTGTATTCTAAAATCCAAGAGCTATATAAAAATGGATGTACTTTTGTGGGAACTTCCGCAGGTGCTTCTGTTATGAGTGATACTATGATAATAACAGGTCCTGATGAGGAGTCTCCTAAAAAGTGTACTCTAAAAATGGCTCCGGGACTTGGATTTATGAAAGGGGTTATTATAGACCAACATTTTGCACAGAGAGGCAGGATAGGGAGACTGCTTGTAGGAATAGCAGAGAATCCTCAAAGTTTAGGCATAGGAATCGATGAGGACACAGCCATTATAGTCAAGGAAAATGGGGAATTTACAGTAGTTGGTTCTGGAGCAGTATATATAATAGATGGTTCTAATATAACTTACAGTAATGTTTCAGAACAACATCCAGATGAAGTGTTATCCATGTTTGATGTAAAATTGCATGTTCTTAAATGTGGAGATAATTTTAATTTACTAAATAAATCAGCCTATAATATCTAGTAAATTTTGATTTTTGTCACTACTAATGAAATAATAAAAACCAATAAAAGGTCAAATAGATATAAAGGGAGGAGTCCGAATAGACCGTTAAATCAGCAAATAGGGCATTCGAAAGAAAATAACAATGCCTAACGTAAAGATAAGTGCTGATGATACCGTTATAGTTAAACGGGATTTTAAGCCCTTGGAGTATCGGACCAAACGAAAGTAGCAAATAAGCAAAATCGGATACTATGAATAGGGAAGTAAGCAGAGTCTTTAAATGAATTTAAAAGTTCTATGCTTGCATAACGGGCAATATATACGAAGATGAGAATAGATAATTTTAGAATTTTTCAGGGAAGAAATATATTTGCTCATAAAAAATGCATAAAAATGTCTGTAGATTTAGAAGGGTACAGCGAAATCCCTACTAAAGATATATCTGGGTTTAATCACAAATTGTTAAAGATCATACCTGAGTTAAATGAACACAGGTGTGGAATTGACGAAGAACATGGTTTTAGAAAAAGATTAGAAGAGGGCACTTACTTAGCTCATGTATGCGAACATATTATACTTTCCATTGAAAATAATTTAGGAGTAGATGCTTGCTATGGAAAAGCTAGGGAAATAAGTGGTGACAAATATTATATAATATATGAGTATTTATATAAAAATACAGGAGTAGCAGCGGGAAAGATAGCTGTAAATTTAATAAATTCTCTTATAAAAGGAACATATTATAATTTCAATGAAGCTATAGAAAATCTAAAGAAAGTATTAAAACGAGAAGAAATAGGATCAAGTACTTTAGCTGTAATATCAGAAGCTAAAAAGAGAGGAATACCTGTAACTAGAATTGGAGACAATAGTATATTTCAATTGGGGTATGGAAAGCATAGTAAAATTATAGAAGCCACCATATCATATAATACAAAAGCTGTAGCTGTAGATATATCCTGTGACAAAATATTGACTAAAGAAATACTTAAAAATCAATGTCTTCCCGTAGCAGAAGGTGGAATTGTAAGAAGCCCTTTAGAGTTGCTTATAGAAGCTAAAGAGATAGGATATCCTATAGTTTTAAAACCCTGTTATGGTAATCAAGGAAAAGGTGTATTTATAAATATAAAAAGTGAAAAGGAAGCTATAAATGCTTATCATATATTATCAAAAAAATATGATAACATAATGATAGAAAAAAATATAACGGGAAAAGATTTTAGGATATGTGTGATAAATGGAAAGGTAATAGCTGTTTCGGAAAAAATACCTCCCTACGTTGTAGGAGATGGAGTAAGCACTGTAGTTGAATTAATAAAAAATGTAAATAAAGACACAAAGCGAGGAGATGGACATGAGAAGCCTTTGACTACAATAAAAATAGATGAAGAATTAAGGTCTTGTGTAAGTAAACACAGCTATAAGTTAGATAGTATATTACCTAAAGGTAAAAAGTTGATAATAAGAGAAAATGGAAATTTATCTACAGGAGGGAAGGCAGTAGATTGCACTGATATAATATGTCAAGATAACATAAATATTTGTGAAAGAGCAGCAAAGGCTATAGGACTTGATGTGTGTGGTATAGATATATGCTGTGAAGACATAGGTAAACCTATAGACAAAAGTGGAGGTGCTATATTAGAAGTTAATGCAGCACCAGGTATTAGAATGCACCATTATCCTAGCCAAGGTAAGAGCAGAAATGTAGCAAGTGCTATAGTAGATATGATGTTTGATAAATATAAGCCAATACCTGTAGTTTCAGTTACGGGAACTAATGGGAAAACTACAACTACAAGACTTATAGCACATATTTTAGAAAAGTCTGGATATAATGTTGGAATGACTACTACAGGTGGAATATATGTAAATAATAAGTGTATATGTAAAGGTGATACTACAGGATATTATAGTGCTAAAACGATTCTGGCAAATAGGGATGTAGAGGCAGCAGTGCTAGAAACGGCAAGAGGTGGCATAATAAAAAGGGGTCTTGCTTATGACCTGGCAGATGTAGCAGTTATAACTAATATAACTGAAGATCATCTAGGGATAGATGGAATACATACCATGAAGGATTTAGCTTATGTGAAATCTCTTGTAGGAGAAGCTGTAAAAAAAGATGGATATGTAGTCTTAAATGCAGATGACTTAGTAAGTATAAGTATAATTAATAGAATAAAAAGTACTATAATTATGTTTTCGAAAAATAAGGATAATCCAGTTTTGAGAAAGAACATAAATAGTGGAGGGTATGGAGTATATATTAAAGATAATATTATGTATGTAGAAAAAACAGAAAAAATAGTACCTATTGCTAAAGTGGAAGATATAAGAATATCATTAGATGGAAAATTAACCTATAATGTAGAAAATGCTATGGCTGCTTGTGCGGCTGCAGTAGGGCTTAATATAGACTATTCTATTATAAGGAAAGGGTTTAAAACTTTTTATGGAGATTTTTCTTTTAACCCCGGTAGGTTTAATATGTATGATTTAAATGGGATAAAAGTAGTTTTAGATTATGGACACAATATAGAAGGTTATAAAGCTGTTATAAGAGGTGCTAAAAATTTAAAATATAATAGATTAGTTGGAGTAATTGGAGTACCAGGTGATAGAACAGATGAGAGTGTTGAAAAAATAGGAAGTATTGTGGGAAAGAACTTTGATTATGTATACATTAAAGAAGATAAAGATAGAAGAGGTAGAGAAATTGGAGCTATAGCAAAAATACTAAAGGTAGGCGTCATGAAGTCAGGCTTTGACATGAACAAGGTAGAAGTTATTTTAGATGAAAAAGAGGCATTAGAAAAAGCAATAGATACTGCAAAACAAGGAGATCTCATAATAATATTCTTTGAAGAAATAGATCCTCTAATAAAGCTGTTAAATCAGAAGCTAAATAAAGAAAAATCAAATTTAAATTCACTAGCTATGATATAGGAAAAAGCTATACTTTTAAATTTTAAAAGTATAGCTTTAATTTTAAAATAGTATTATACTATCTTAAATACATTAATATTATTAAGTTACTTTGGAGGATTGAAATGTTAGTAAAAGCTTATGCTAAAATAAATCTCTCATTAGACGTGGTGGGAAAAAGAAAAGATGGGTATCATCTTTTGAAAATGATAATGCAGAATATAGACTTATATGATGTTTTAAAAATAGATGAGATCAAAACTGGAATACAGATATGCTCTAATAATAGATATATTCCCTGTGACAGGAGAAATTTGGTTTACAGAGCAGCAAAATTATTTATTGATAAATATAATATAAAGAATGGAATTAGTATAAACATAGGCAAAAATATACCTGTATCAGCTGGACTTGCTGGTGGAAGTGCGGATGCTGCAGCTATACTAAAGACTATGAGAAATATTTATACTCCTGAAGTAAGTGATAAAGAATTGAGTCAATTAGGCTTAAATATAGGGGCAGATGTTCCTTATTGTATAATAGGAGGTACAGCCCTGTGTGAGGGGATAGGAGAGAAAGTTACACCACTCATGCCGTTTAGAAACCATATACTCATATTAATTAAACCACCTTTTGGAGTGAGCACAGCAGAGGTATATAAGAGTTTAGACATAAGTAAAATAAAAAGGCATCCTAATACAGAAATTTTAATAGATGCGGTTAATGAATCAAAATTGGAGATGCTGAGTAAAAACATGAAAAATGTTTTGGAAAATGTAACTTTAAAAAAATATCCCGTGCTTAGAAAAATAAAAACTGATTTGATAGATTTTGGAGCAGTTGGTTCACTTATGAGTGGAAGCGGTCCAAGCATTTTTGCTTTTTTTGATGATATGTTAAAAGCACAGAAATGTTATGATAATATGAAAACTAGGTATAGAGAGGTGTTTATTACAAGAACCATTTAAAGGTATATAGAATCTATAATTTGGAAGTTGGATTTATATTCTAGATATTTTGCTGATAATTGATAAAGTATAATTAAGAGTTATGGATGATTTTCTTCCGTTAAAACTCCAGAAAATCTAAAGTATAGTGCTATTGAAGCTTTGATTCAATAAGCTTTAAACCTAAGATTTTTCAAATCGTAGTGGAGAAAAATTCTTATTTACTATTCATTTTTAATCATTAACTTAAAAAGTTCCTGTTTGGTTACAAAACTTATAACTAAACAGGAATTTTTATATAGATTTTAAATAAATTAGCAAAAACAATTTTATGAATAAATAAGTTTTGTTAGGCGAAAAATAACTTAAAATTACTTCATACAAAGTTGACAAAAGAGAAGAGGGAAAAATGTGAGAATAGTTCATCTGTTTGACAAATATTTTTTTATACTTATGGTAATTGAAGGAATCATTTTGACATTCATTGATTCAAAAAAGTTTAAAAGAAATAGATTAATAAAAACTGCTTTTAAATCTAAAATAATTGGCGTAATTTTAATAGTCTTTTCAGTTGTTTTATACGCCTTTTCTATATATTCTTTTTAAGGAAGTGATAAAAGTGAAAGAAGAGGTAAGAAGTAAGATATCTACTAGTGTAGATGAGAATATAAAATATTTAAAAGACCTATTTAAAGATGATGCGGATATAATTTTTAGAAAATTTTATATAGGAGCTGTGAAATGTGCAATAGTATATATAGACGGAATGGCAGATAAAATGCTCCTAAATGATTTACTCAGAGGGTTAATGACGAGAATAAGGTATGTAAAGTGCGTAGATAATATAAAAGATAAAATGATGAGTGTATCTGATATGAAAGATTTAGATGACTTAAAAAAAGGAATTGATTTGGTTTTATCTGGAGAAACCATAATGTTCGTTGAAGAATTAAAAAATTTTTATATAATATCTACCAGGTTATGGCCTGCAAGATCAGTAACGGAACCTTCCGGAGAAACTGCAATAAGAGGATCAAGAGATGGATTTACAGAAACTTTAAGATTTAATACAGCTCTTGTAAGAAGAAGAATACGAGATACTAGATTTAAAATTGAGGTGAAAGAATTTGGAGTGAGATCTAAAACTGATCTGGCAATAATGTACATAAGCGACATAGTAAATACAAATGCTTTAAAGGAACTTAAAGAAAGGTTATCTAAGATTGAAATAGATGCAATTTTAGATAGTGGATATGTTGAACAGTTTATTGAAGACAATAAGTGGTCCCTTTTTCCACAAATTCAGAGTACTGAGAGACCGGATGTAGTAGCATCTGCACTTTATGAAGGTAGAATTGCTATTATAGTAGATAATTCCCCTTTTGTAATTATAGTTCCAACTACGATGCCCAATTTGTTTCAGTCACCAGATGATTATTATGAAAGATGGATATACGGATCTACTATTAGAATAATAAGGTTTATGTCTATTATTCTTTCACTTATATTGCCTGCTCTTTATGTTGCTGTTACTTCTTTTCATACAGGAATAATACCTACTAAACTAGCATATTTTATTGCAGCTTCAAGAGAAGGAGTACCCTTTCCAGCTTTTGTAGAGGCCATAATTATGGAGGTAAGTTTGGCATTGCTTTTAGAATCTATAGCCAGGTTGCCAAAGGCCATAGGTGCAACTACGGGTATAGTAGGAGGCCTTATTATAGGGCAGGCAGCAGTTCAGGCTGGAATAGTGAGCCCAATAATGATAATAATAGTAGCAATCACAGCTATAACAAGTTTTACTACTCCTAATTATGAGATGACAGCTGCATTTAGGTTGATTAGATTTTTACTCATAATTGCATCCGCAATTGCTGGACTTTATGGAATTATGATTGGACTTATATTAACATTGATACATTTAGTTAAACTTAAGAGTTTTGGAGTACCATATCTGTCTCCAATGGTAAATGAAAACATTAATGATTTTAAGGATATGTACTTAAGATTGCCTTTTAGCTTTTTTAAAAGAAGACCACGATATATGAAAACTCAAGACAAAATAAGACAAAGATAAACAGAGTTCTTGGGTTCAGGTGGAGTTTTTTATCCATCTGAAACTTAGAAGAAATCGTTATCCAGGGGTGTAGCAGCCGTTATCCCCCACTTTATGAGAAGATGGGGGGTATTACGGATGGTAGCCATCGGATAAATATAGACTTGAAGATTGAAATTTATATGTACTGCAAATTATGAATTGCGAACTGTGAATTGGTAAGGAGATGGTTATTACATGACACAAAAAAATTTTATAACTGAATTTGGAATGTTCAGTACTATAGTAATAACTATGATAGGTGTAGGAGCATTTTCATATCCCGAAGAAGTGGTAAACTATTTAGGCTCAAATGGATGGATTGGAACCATAGTAGAAGGAATAGTAGCTTATTTCTTAATTTACATTGCCTATAAAGTTATAAAGTTAAATGGATATAACAAGCTATGTATAATACTGCAAAATAGCTTTGGAAAGATATTTGGAAGTATTTTGGCACTTATATTTGTTGCATATAATATATTTTTTATATCCATGGGTATGAGGATATTTATAGAAGTTATAAAAATGTATTTACTTGAAAAAACTCCTTCGGAATTTCTAATAATTATAATGATATTTACAGGAATCTATCTTATAAGAAATGAATTAGGAGATTTAATAAAATTTAATGAAGTTTCTTTTTGGATAATGTTCGTATCAATGGGATTAATATTTTTGTTCACTTTAAATAAAGCACATTTTAACAATAGTATCCCTAACTTTATTAACAGTGATGTTTATGATTATTTAAAAGCATTTAAAAATACAATATATAGTTTTATTGGCATAGAGATAATATATTTAGTTGGTCCTTTTGCAAAAAATAAAGTAAGTATAAAAAAAATAGCTTTAAAAAGCATCTTGTTTGTAACGCTATTTTATGTTGTTACAGTTATACTGTCTCTAGCTATTTTTTCTGAAGAACAAACTAAAGCTTTATTATGGCCTACTATAACAATGATAAAATCTGTAGATATAAGAGGAGCTTTTATAGAGAGATGGGAAGGTATAGCAATGGCTGTATGGATCATGTTTTACTTTTGCAATTTTTCTAATGTATATTACTTGTCTTCAGATATAGTGAAGGACGTGTTTAGATTAGGTGATATAAAGATCTCTTCAGCTTTAATAGCTCCCTTTATATATTTGACAGCTATGTATCCTGAAAATATAGCAGAGCTATATCATATAATTAACACAGTAATGCCTGTGGCAGCTGCGTACAGCTTAATATTGCTTCCTTTAATTATATTTTTGTTCAGCAAACCTAAAAGAAACTTAAATGCAAGTAAGTTTATATGCATATTTTTAGTTTGTACTGTGTTAACTGGATGTTGGGATAAAGTTGAAATAGAAAGAACTCAGTTGGTATCTGTAATAGGAGTGGATGCAGGAGAAGATATAGGTAAGGTTAAAGAATTAAAAAATGTAAAGTCAACAGATCCTCTAACGTCTGTAAACCTAAAAAAAATTCATGTAACTTTTGGAACACCGGATTTGAGTAAATTAGAACCCGGTAAAGGAGGTATATCTGGAGACAAATATGTTGATGTAGATGGATATTCAATGGAGGATGCTGTAAATACAGCAATGTCTAAAAGCAGTAGAACTGTGAAGTTTAGTCAAACTAAGCTGCTTGTTTTAGGTAAAGGTTTAATGGAATATCCTGATGTAGTAAAAGAAGTCATAGATTATTTGCAAAGAGAGCCTTCTTTAAATAGAAATATGTATATAGTTTTAGCTAGTGGCAGCTCAGACAAATATATAAAAATTAAAACACCTATGGGAAAAAGTACAGAAGGTTATATATTGGGATTAGTTGAAGGAGATGCCAAGGACAATGAAGTTAAGACTGTAACTTTAAATGATTTTCTAGTTAGTATGAGTGAAAATGGAAATAGCATAATACCAAAAGTTGAAATGGATAAGGACAAAAAGAATATAAAAATAGCAGGTACTGCAGCTATAAAAAATTTTAAATATGAGGGTGATTTAAATCAAGTTCAGACTTCTAATATACAATTATTACAAGGTAAATTAAAAAGTGGTAAAAGAATGATATATTTAGAAGGCCATCCTGTAGATATAAGGATAAATGATAGCAATAGAAGAATAAAGGTGTCTCAAGAAAAAGGCAATTTGGTATTTAATATAAAGTTAAATATTGAAGGTGAGATAAAAAATTATTATACTAATGGTAAGGTTTTATCAGTAGATAAACTGAGCTATATTGAACAAAGTTTTAATAAGGCCATATCACAGGAGTGTAAAGACGCTATAAAAGTTACTCAAAGGGATCTTAAGATTGATCCTATAGGATTTAAGGATTATATAAAAAGATATCATCCTCTCATGTGGAGGCAAGTAAAAGATAAATGGGAGGATTCTTATAAGGATGCAGTTGTAAATGTAAATGTAGATACTAAGATAAGGAGAATTGGTGTAGTAAAATAATAAAATACAGTGAATATAATTGAGATATATGTAAATAATTACTAATGAAATATTCAATAGGTATTAAAAAGTGGGGATGAGATTATGAAGAAATTTTTATTAGTATTTAGTATATGTGTTTTAAGTATATTTACTGTATGTTCCTATTTATGTAAAGTAAAAAGTGACAATATACAAGATGATATGGCATCTAGGATTATAAGATTTCATGTTATAGCAAATAGTGATTCAAAAAGTGATCAGGCACTTAAACTAAAAGTAAGAGACGAAATATTGAAATATATACAACCTAAACTAAAGGACTGTAAAAATATAGACGAATCAAGAAAAGTTTTAATGGAAAATGATAAGGATGTATTAAAAGTAGCCCGTAGAGTAATAAGTGAACAGGGTTATAACTATGAAGTTAAAAGTACCTTATCCAAAGTAAATTTTCCTATAAAGACTTATGGAAATATAACTCTTCCTCAGGGAAGGTATGAGGCTTATAGGGTGATTATAGGCAAAGGACGAGGTCAAAACTGGTGGTGTGTTATGTTTCCTCCATTATGTTTCGTAGATATTACAAAAGGACAAGTATCATACAAAAAGACAGAGCAAGAAATGAAAAAGGTTTTGACACCGGAGGAGTATAAGATGGTAAATAATAATAAATTTGACATAAGTGACAAAAATAATATAAAAGTTAGATTTAAAATAATAGAAGTGTTAAATAAGTTGGGAATATAAATCTAGTGTACAAGGGGGCTGAATATGGTAAGTTCTCAAAACTTGAGAATTTCATACCTTTAATTAGCCCTAACTTGTAATATATGAATCGAAATCTATATTTAACACAAGTTAATTTATAATTCAAATAATTTTAAAGCTGTTTTCAAAAAGTATTTTTCTGCAGATTTAAAAAAAGTTTTAGGACTATTCTTTTCATAAATTTTATCTTCTTCTGTAAAGGAACTTTTATTTGATTTATTTTGTACAAGCCAATTTATTAAATTAAATATATCATTTCCAGCATAAGGTTTAGAAAATTTACTGCAATTTTCTACCATGCTTTTTAGTGCATCTTTAGAGTGAAGAAGTTTTTCTATGTTTTCACCACACTTTTCTATGTCAGTTAAGTTTACAGCCAAGTTATGCCTTAGCAGAAATTGAGCATTTTTTTCTTCTTGACCTGGTATTGGAGAAAATATACCAAGTGGTATTTTGCATATTAAGGCTTCAGTAATAGTAAGTCCTCCTGGTTTTGTTAAAAGAAGGTCGCAAGCTTGCATGTACTTATTTACATGGTCAGTAAAACCTATAATTCTAGTTTCCTTTGAAGAAGAATCTTTAATCTTTGAAAGCTCTGCATAAAGTTTTTTATTTTTCCCTGTTATTATGATTATTTGAATATCTTCATTTATGTTAGCTAGCTGTTTATATATATCTACTATTTTTCCAAGTCCTAGACTTCCACCCATAACTAGTACGGTAAATTTTGATTCGCATAAATCTAATGATTCTAACGTGTCTCCTCTATCATAATTCATATTAAAATCTGGTTTAACAGGTATTCCTAAGTTATAAATAGTGTCTTTGGATATTCCTTTAAAAATCATTTTGCTTATCATATCTTCATTAGAAACTACATAAGCGTCAATATAAGGATGAAGCCAAGAACTATGAGAGTAATAATCAGTGATTATGGACATACAGGGTATGTTCATACTGTATTTTGACTTTAGTACCGACAGCATTTCTGTAGAGAATGAATGGGTAGCTATTAATATATTAGGTTTAAATTCACGAATAAGTGGAATCAGTTTACAAGTCATAGCTTCAATAAGCTTAGAACTTATAGTGTTTGTAATTGTGTAATCATCTTCTGAGTAAGTGTATAATTTCCCATATAAATAAGGGGATACTTTTAGGGATTTTAAATAACTTCCAATTACTACTTTGTCTATTATAGGATTTATATATTTAATGGTATCAATAATCTTTACTTCTGATTTTGGAGCTTTTAAGGCTATGTAACTTTTTATAGCTTCTGCAGCGTTACCATGTCCGCCTCCCGCAGAAATCGAAAGAATTAAAACTTTCATTTAATCACCTTCTGGTTAAGTATGTAATTTAATTATATAAAATGTACGGAAAATAATAAACTCATTTAACTAACATTTAAGAAAAAATTAATAATAAGTAATAAATATAGTATTGGCTTTTAAATTTTATATTAAACAAATAATACATAACAATTAGGTAAATGCAAACAATATAAAAAGAGTCAAAATGTAATAATGCAGGAATTATCATTGGATCAAGTGATTCTTAGGTTCAGATGGAGTTTGCTTATAAGTATGACTTTTTCCAGCTGAACCTTATTAACAGTATTCTTAGTGTCTTTAGCACTTAGAATACGTTATCCTTTAGGGGAAGAACTTATCCAGTAGCAGTGCTTATCCCCAACTTTGATAGAAAAGCAGATATCCCAAGTCTTTGATTTGGTGATAGTCGCTTTCACTGTGTGCGATGGGGGACGTTAGCAATGGTAGCGATCGGATAAATGGTGAGATTAGTCATAAAAAGAGGTGGAAATTTATGAAGTTTTCTAAAAAAAGAATAATGTATACTGCCATAGTAACTTTAATTGTAGTGTTTTCGAGTACATTTGCCGTATTAATGACACTTGAAAGAAATGATTACAGAAATTATTTGCAGGGTGAGTATGGTAAAAGTATGTATGAATTAATAGATGCAGTGCAAAATATAAGAACTAATTTAACCAAAGCGGCTATAGTTGGATCAAGGGAACAACAGATAGTAGTTTTTGACGAAATATTTAGGTATTCTGCTATAGCTAGTGATAAATTGCATTCACTTCCAGTGTCCCAATCTACTATATCGGATACTAGTAAGTTTTTAACTCAGGTAGGAGATTTCTGTTATAGTTTAGGCAGATCATCTACAGAAGGAAAACAGTTAAGCGAAAAAGATTATAATGATATAGAAAGATTAAAAAAGGAATCCAATGTACTTGAAAATCAGCTGGAATTAGTATCTAACAATATAAATCAAGGAAAGGTAAAATGGGGAGAAATAAGAAAAAAGATTACAGGTGTTTTTGCCCAAAGTAACGATGTATCAATATCTGAACAATTTAAAGGAATACAAAAACAGGTTCTTCAATATCCTACGTTAATTTATGATGGACCATTTTCAGATAATACACTTCAGATAAACCCTAAAATAAAATTACAAAAAGAAGTTTCTCAAGGTGAGGCAGAAAAAACGGCTAGGCAGGTTATTGGAAAAGATAAGATAGAAAATATGGATGTATCTTCTGTTAATGAAAAATCCAACATAGGTGTATATAGATTTACTGCAGCATTAAAGGGAAGAACTAAAAAAGACAGTAGAGTGGTATGTGAAATAAGTAAAAATGGAGGGAAGGTATACTACTTAATAAATGATAAGAGTATAAATAACAGCTCTATGGACGTTAAAAAGGCTTCTGAAATTGGATTGAAGTATTTAAATAATTTAGGTTATAAAAATATGATCACTACGTATTCCCTAAGATATAATAATGTGGCAGTAATAAACTATGTGTATAGTCAAAATGGTATACTTGTTTATCCTGATCAGATTAAACTAAAGATAGCTTTAGATAATGGAGAAATTATAGGTGTGGAAGCAGAAAAGTATTTAATATCCCATGAAGAAAATAGAAAAATAGAAACTCCTAAGTTAAGCTATGGGGAAGCTGAGGAAAGAGTTAGCAAGAGGCTTAATGTAACAAGTAAGAGGCTTACTATAATTCCTACAGAAACTAATAAGGAAGTATTATGTTATGAGTTTTCTGGGAATTATAAAGGGGATTACTTTAAAGTTTATGTAAATACAAGTACGGGATATGAGGAGAGAATAATTCAAATAATTGACACTCCTAATGGTAAACTTGCTATGTAGAGCATTGCTATTTTCTTTCAAATGTCTAGATTAGAGTGATGGAAACCTCACTTATTTGGTGAGGCTTCCAAAGTATGAAAAAGTATTTCAGGATTGGAATAGATTTTAATATTAAAATTAGTCTGATATAATGTATATATTAGTTATTTTAGACTAAAAGGGAGGCGAAGTACGTTATAGCTTTACTAAAATCCATAGGTTTTGATAAAGTTTTAATAACGAAATTATGAAAAAGAAGGCTATTATATATGTATCCAGTAAACAAACTGATGAGGAAGAACCTATAGAAGTTGTTACTCCAGGAAGTTTTTATAAAAAAAATGATTCCTATTATGCTGTTTATAAAGAAACTGAATTATCCGGAATGGAAGGAACTACTACTACATTGAAGATAAAACAGGATAAGTTCTCTCTCATAAGAATGGGGAGTACTAGTACTAAAATGGATTTTGATAAGAATAAAAAAAATGTGTCCATGTATAAAACACCTTATGGAACTATAGAGCTGAGAATAGAAACAAATAGTTTGAATATAAACGTAGACGAACAAGGTGGGGATATAATGATAAATTATAAAATTAGTACTGCAGGACAAGCATTAAAAAATACCAAGCTAAAAGTAAATATAAAAGTTAATGAATAAGTTTTTTGGGCAGTCTTGATTAAAGTATTCACATATGGCAATTAATTAAATATATAGTAATGAAAAGAGAAGGTTGATTGCAATGAAATATTTTAGAAATAAAGAAGAAGTATATACTAAAATAATTAAAATATTATGTGAATACAAGGGATTTAGTAGGAAAGATATGTTTAAAATATTAAAAAATGAATCTTGCAGATACTTATTTTTTTTACTTATTAAAAAATATGAATGCTGTGATATGGAATTATTGAAAAAGGATTTTCCCTCTGTTAACAGTAAAAATGTAAAAAGGAATATAAAAAGAGCAGAAGAAAAATTATTACTTGATAAAAAAATAAGAGAAATGTATTTTGAAGCAGAAGATATAATAAACAAAGTAAAATAAATATTTATAGAAAAGAATAAAAAAATATGGAATATAAATAGAAAGTGTGATATCATAGTAAATATGTTTTGAACAAAAATACACCATTTTACTATTTATGAGGGTAATTGTTATTATAAAACTAATTAATCAGTTTGTCAATAATTAATTAGTTTTATAATGTTATTTATATTTTTAAATAGTTAAATTAAAGATTGTAATACTAAAATTTTATAGGATAAAAAACAGGGGGTGAAACTGCTTTTAAAAGCAGAAATTTTATGAACACAAAATATATATTTGTAACCGGAGGAGTAGTATCTTCACTAGGAAAAGGAATAACCGCAGCTTCATTAGGAAGACTTCTAAAGAATAGAGGATTAAAGGTTTCAATTCAAAAATTTGACCCATATATAAATGTAGATCCAGGTACTATGAGCCCATATCAGCATGGCGAGGTTTTTGTTACAGATGATGGAGCAGAGACGGATTTGGATTTAGGACATTATGAAAGATTTATAGATGAAAATTTAAGTAAAAATAATAATGTTACTACAGGAAAAATATATTGGTCAGTAATATCAAAAGAGAGAAAAGGGGAATATCTAGGAAGTACAGTTCAAGTAATTCCACACATAACAAATGAAATAAAATCAAGGGTATATAGGGTTGCCAAAGAACAAGATATTGATGTAGTTATAACTGAAATAGGTGGTACTGTAGGAGATATAGAATCCCAGCCTTTTTTAGAAGCCATAAGACAGATAAAATATGATGTTGGAATAGAAAATGTATGTTTTATACATGTTACTCTAGTACCTTATTTGCAAAAGTCAGGAGAATTGAAAACAAAACCTACTCAACATTCAGTTAAGGAACTTAGAGGTATAGGAATACAACCAGATATAATAGTATGTCGTTCAGAGGCATCTATATCCAATGACTTAAAGGAAAAGATAGCTTTATTTTGCAATGTAGAGAGAGATTCTGTTATTCAAAACTTAGATGCTGAAAATTTATATGAAGTTCCATTGATGCTTCATAAAGAAGGACTAGATGAATTGGTATGTAAGAAGTTGAAATTAGAATGCAGTGAAATAGATAATTCGGAATGGATTAAAATGGTAGATAATATCAAAAAATTATCTAAAGATGTAAATATAGCTTTAGTTGGAAAATATGTAGAGCTTCATGATGCATATATATCTGTAGTTGAGGCATTAAATCATGGAGGATATGCTAACGATACTAATGTAAATATAAAGTGGATAAACTCTGAAGATGTTACTAGTAAAAATGTAGGAGAACACTTAAAAGACATAGATGGAGTGCTGATTCCGGGAGGATTTGGTGATAGAGGAATAGAAGGTAAAATATTAGCCGCAGGTTGGGCTAGAAAGAATAAAATTCCTTTTTTCGGAATATGTCTTGGCATGCAGTGTGCTGTAATAGAGTTTGCCAGAAATGTACTTGGATATGACGGAGCACATAGCTCAGAAATAGACCCAGACACTAAATATCCTGTTATAGATTTAATGCCAGATCAAAAGGATATAGATGAAAAAGGTGGTACTATGAGGCTTGGAATATATCCATGTAAGCTTTTAAAGGATAGTAATTGTTTTAAAGCTTATGAAGAAGAAGTTATATATGAGAGACATAGACATAGATATGAATTTAATAATTATTATAGAAAAAATTTATCACAGGCAGGTCTTGTTCTTTCAGGAACGAGCCCTGATTCAAGGTTAGTAGAAATTGTAGAAATAAAAGACCATCCATGGTTTGTAGGCGTACAATTTCATCCAGAACTTAAATCAAGACCTAATAGACCACATCCATTATTTAGGGATTTCATAAAAGCTTCTTTAAATAATAAAAATTAATATATTTTTAAATTAAGAAATTGGTATGTGTTAGTGAAAACTACATATACCAATTTTTGTCGAGAAAATAATATAAATAAAAGTAATATAAACAACTTTTATGAAGGATTTTAGTAATATTTATAGAAATATTAATGTATATAGTATTAAGATATTTAAAGAAATACTATATTTTATTCTGAAATACCAATTTTATGGGGGGTGAGGTTTATGGTATTTGAAACGAATATAAGCATTGCTGTTATAAGTCCAGAAGGGAAATACTGTATCAAGGATTTCTCTATATTTGACACTAACAAAATTAATGAAAGTTTCACCTCTTTAAAGGTAAGTTCTATAAATAATGGCGTATTATCCTTAAAAATAAAATGTGGACTTTGCGGGAGCATTCACTATTATAAATATAATATAAACAAAGTAGTTAAAAAAAATATTATAATTGGAGGATGCGAGTTGTTAGGGCTTCCTATATTTTGTATAGGAAATCGTAAGAGAGTAGAAGAAAAAATATTAAGGTATACTCGAGCTAATAAAAAAATATATGCTATGATATAAATTTTTTGTAATTATCAAAAATAATGTAGATTAAAATATAGAAAAGGGGTATAATGTTATATGTATATAAGCATTTCTATATGGAATTTTCTTAATTAGTAATGATATTTTCAATTATATTTTAAATGTTTCCCTAAATTTAATTGTAATATAAAATTAGACAATTGTGAGGTGTTACCTTTTGGACGATAAAGATATAGATAATATGACGGTTTTGCAATTAAAACAAATTGCAAAAACTTTGGAAATAAAAAATATATCAAAATATAAAAAAAGCCAATTGATTGAGGAAATAAAAAAAGTATCTCCTGCCCATATCAAAAAGGGTGGTGTTATACTTAGAGAAAAAATAAGCCCTAAAGATGAAGTCGCAAATAGGCATAAAGAAGCAGAACATACTGTAAGGCATAGTGAGAACAAAGCACAGGAAGATAAAAATGAAGAACAAAAGACAAATGGAAACGAAAAAAGAGAAAAACTTAAAGAAATGATAAGTGAATCAGATAGTGCAAGGGGAGTACTTGAAATAATAGAAAATAATAATTATGGATTTTTAAGAGGAAAGAACTACTTAACAGGACCTGATGATATATATGTGTCTCCATCTCAGATAAGGAGATTCAATTTAAAAACAGGAGATGAAGTTTGCGGTAAAGTTAGGATTCCTAAGGAAGGTGAAAAATTTAAGGCATTATTGTATGTTGAAAAAGTAAATGGAGAGAATCCAGAAAGGGCAGTGGGAAGAAAACCTTTTGAAACACTCACTCCTGTTTATCCTAATGAAAGGATAAAGTTAGAAACCAATAGTGCTGATTTATCTACAAGACTAATGGATATAATCTCGCCTATAGGAAAAGGACAAAGAGGAATTATAGTTGCCCCACCTAAAGCAGGTAAAACTACTCTTCTAAAAAAGATAGCCCAAAGTATTTCAAAAAACCATCCAGGAATACAATTAATAGTTGTGCTTATAGATGAAAGACCGGAAGAAGTCACGGATATGCAAAGGTCCATAAATGGAGAAGTTATTTATTCAACTTTTGATGAGGAACCAGAACATCATACTAAAGTTGCATATATGGTACTTGAACGTACTAAGAGAATGGTAGAACAAGGACAGGATGTGGTAATATTATTAGATAGTATTACTAGACTTTCTAGAGCATATAATTTGACTATAACTCCTACAGGTAGGACTCTTTCAGGAGGACTAGATCCTGGAGCATTAGTAATGCCTAAAAAGTTTTTCGGTGCGGCTAGAAATATAGAAGAAGGCGGAAGTCTTACTATACTTGCTACTGCACTTATTGAAACTGGAAGCAGAATGGATGACATGATATTTGAGGAATTTAAAGGCACTGGAAACATGGAAATACATTTGGATAGAAAGCTTCAGGAAAGAAGAATATTCCCTGCCATAGATGTATACAAATCTGGAACAAGAAGAGATGATTTACTATTTAAAAGTCAATTAGAGAAAGAAGCAGCTTTCAACATAAGAAAAGTTATATATGATGAAAATAATACTCAAAATGTTACAGAACAATTGATAAGTTTACTTTCAAAAACTAGGAACAATTATGAATTTATGAATATTGTAAGCAAGATGAACATGAACAAACTAGGAGAAAAGTAAAAAATTAAAAACCTGTCTTTATAAATAAAAGACAGGTTTTATAATAACAATTTAGAAAAATATGTCTATTCTTCGATTTTTAAATTAAATTTCTTTAAGAATTTATCTACTCTTCCACCAGCATCAATAGCCTTTTGTTTACCAGTGTAGAATGGATGGCACTTAGAACATATTTCCACTTTTAACTCTTTTTGTGTTGAACCAGTTGTAAAAGTGTTTCCACATGCACACTTAACTACCGCATCGTGATAGTATTCTGGATGTATGCCGTTTTTCATATTAGTCACCTCTTTCAAATTTAAATAACAAAACTCTAATTTTAACTTCTGTATTATAACATAGGCATATGGGTAAGTCAATAAAGTCTAATTCGTTATAATATAGAATAATGTGATTTAATGTATAGCTTATGTTAAAATGTATTTATTCCATTTAATACGAGGTGATACAATGTCAAGAAAAACATCAGTTGGAGGCCAGGCTGTGATAGAAGGTGTTATGATGAGGGGAAGTCATGGTATGGCTACTGCTGTTAGAAAACCAGATGGCGAGATTGTTGTAAATAGAGAGGACAGTATATCTTATACTAAAAGAAATAGATTTTTAGGATTGCCAGTGATAAGGGGATTTGTATCTTTAATAGAAGCTATGGTAATGGGGATAAGTACACTTAATTATTCTGCTTCATTTTTTGATGATGAAGAGGAGCCCACTAAGTTTGACAAGTGCTTTAGAAGTATATTTAAGGAAAAAAGTGATAATGTACTTATGGGAGTTACTATTTTTATATCGCTTGGAATAGCTGTACTCTTATTTTTTATATTTCCTACTTTTGCAGCAAATATATTTAAAAGGTTCGGAGTGCATGGAAGTATACAGCTCAATATGATTGAAGGCATAATCAGGGTAATTATATTTTTAGGTTATATATTCCTAATAGGTAATATGTCTGATATAAGTAGAATATTTCAGTACCATGGTGCAGAACACAAGACTATTTTCTGTTATGAAAATGAAGAGGAACTTACTCCTGAGAAAGCCAAAAAATTTAAAAGGCTTCATCCAAGATGCGGCACAAATTTTTTGTTTTTAGTTATGATAGTAAGTATAATACTTTTTTCTTTAACTGGCTGGGGTAATATTTTGCAAAGAATTTTATACAGGGTAATTCTACTGCCTTTGGTTTCTGGAGTCACCTATGAAATTATAAGGTGGATGGGTAGAAGCAATAGTTATTTTTCAAATGTGCTTGCCTATCCTGGGCTCATGCTGCAAAAGCTTACTACAAGAGAACCGGATTATAGCCAACTGGAAGTGGCAATTATAGCTCTAAAGTATGCAGAAGGAATTGAAAACGAAATAGAAGAAAGTAGATATAGTGAAAGTGGAGAGATAAAGAGGGTTGTGGAATTGGATAACGATGGGAACGAAATTGTAAAAAACGAACACAATGAAGATTGTGAAGAAAACTTAATGAAGGCAGAGAATTCTTATGAAAAGTAGAGTAAGTAGTATAAGAGAGCTTTTAAAAAGAGGGTATGAAGTTTTAAAAAATAGAGAAATAGAAAGCTATGCTTTGGATGCACAACTCCTTTTGGGAAAAGTATTAAACAAGGACAGATTATTTATGCTTATAAACGGTGATTATGAAGTCTCAGAAAAAGAAATTGAAGAATACTATAAGTACTTAAAATTAAGAGAGGATAAAATGCCTGTAAAATATATATTAGGACATTGTGAATTTATGGGTATTGATTTTATAGTGAAACCTGGGGTACTAATCCCTAGGCCTGATACTGAGACTTTAGTAGAGCAAGCGTTAATTCAAATAAAGCATAATAATTTTCATAATATATGTGATGTGTGTTGTGGAACAGGGATTATTGGAATATCTATTGCTAAACTTATAGAAGGTATAAATGTAAAATGCTGCGATATATCCTCTACAGCTTGTGAGGTTACGGCAGAAAATATAAGAAGATTTTCCTTAGAGGAAAAAGTTCAGGTAATTAAGAGTAATTTAATGGAATATTATATTCAAAACGAGGTAAAGTTTCATATGATTTTATCTAATCCGCCATATATAAAAGAAAGCAGTATACCTACTTTAATGGAAGATGTGAAAAACTATGAGCCTAGAGAAGCACTTTCTGGAGGCAAAGATGGATTAGAATTTTATAGAAAAATAACTAAAGAGAGTTTGAAGGTTTTAGAAAGCAATGGAATTATTATGTTTGAAATAGGTTATGACCAAAGAGAGTCAGTTTCAGACATATTAGCGCAAAACGGATTTAAAAATATAATGTGTATAAAGGATTTAGCAGGGAAAGATAGGGTGATTAAAGGAGTGTTATAAATAAAAATGTTATGATATAATAATATATTGTGAAAATATTTATACGGAGTGATAAAAATTATGTTAGAAAGACTTAATTTTATAGAAAATAAGTATGAAGAGTTATCTATTAAGATAAGTGACCCGCAAGTTATGGCAGACCAAAAAGAGTGGCAAAAGTTATGCAAAGAAAATGCAGAGTTAGAGGAAATAGTTACAAAATACAGAGAATATAAAAAAGCTCAGCAGGAGCTGGAAGACAACAAAGAGATGCTTAAGGAAGAAACAGATAGGGAAATGAAGGAAATGGAACAAGAAGAAATAAAAAGGCTTACAGAAGTTATAGAAGAAAGTGAAAATGATCTAAGAGTACTCCTTCTTCCTAAAGATCCAAATGATGATAAAAATGTATTTGTGGAAATTAGAGCAGGAGCAGGAGGAGAAGAAGCAGCTTTATTTGCTGCAAATCTCACTAGAATGTATACAAGATATGCAGAACGCCAGGCATGGAATATAGAGACTATGAGTATAAATGCCACAGATATAGGTGGATTTAAAGAAATTGTATTCATGGTAAAGGGAAAGGGAGCCTATAGCAGATTAAAGTATGAAAGTGGAACTCATAGAGTACAGAGAGTGCCAGATACCGAGTCAAGTGGAAGAATTCACACTTCAACGGCTACAGTAGCAGTACTTCCGGAAGTTGATGATGTAGATGTAGTTATAAACCCAAATGATATAAGAATAGATGTATTTAGAGCATCAGGACATGGAGGACAATGTGTAAATACTACTGACTCAGCAGTTAGAATTACCCATTTACCTACGGGGCTTGTAGTATCCTGTCAGGATGAAAAATCCCAACTTAAAAATAAGGAAAAAGGCATGAAAGTTTTGAAATCCAGACTTTATGAAAGGGCAGAGAAAGAAAGAAGTGCCAGCATAGCTGAGGATAGAAAAAGTCAGGTTGGAACAGGAGATAGAAGTGAAAGAATAAGGACTTATAACTATCCACAGGGTAGGGTTACAGATCATAGAATAGGATTAACTTTATATAAATTAGATTCATTTTTAGATGGAAATATAGATGAAATAATAGACGCACTTATAACTGCAGATCAGGCAGAAAAAATGAAGGAAATGGGAAACGATTGATAGTAAGTGTAATGAAAATGGGAGAGGAGTTGAAAAACCGTTAAGTGCTATCTAACGGAGAAGTATGAACATAGATAAAGCCATTAGAAAGCAAAAAAAATCTTACAAGATATTTATGCTGTCTATGTGCTTTATTTTTTGTGTAATGCCTACAGCTCTTATTTTAGCCAGAAAATTTAATATATTTTATATAATTTACTTAATAGTCCTAGAAGTGCTTATTTTTCTAGCTATTGTTATTAGAATCAATAATGAATTTTTAAAATTTAGTTATGATGGATATAAGTTAAAATTAAAAATGGGTATTAGAAGGACTAAATTAAGTATAATATGTGACAAAATTGTTTTGGTACATGTAGAAAGTTATATTTCAAAGTACAGAGACAACCAAAATTTTAGAATAATTATTCTATCAACTTCCAAGTTTAGAAGTGATAGAATGATATTGGTACATAAAGAATTTTTGAAAAGGCATTCTTATGTAGCACATCAGTATAATAAAATGAAAATTTTGCATCCTGAAAATACCTTTTACTACACTATAATAAAAAGAGGGGAATTGAACAAATATCCTCTTTTAGACACTATTTATAAGAGTTGTGTTTATGCCCACTTTACTGAAGAAACCATTGAAAAAATAAAATATTATAGAGAAAACTCAGAAAATTATATTGATAACAAGAAAAAATAAAATGTATTCATATATTGAAGAGTCTTAAAATAAACATGATATATAAATAATAATATAAGGTGATTTTTTTGAATGCAAATATAACTTGTATAGTTATAATAGGAAGCATAGTGTCACTTGTAGGAACAATGATAGGGGCTTCCCTTGGCGTAATAGTGAGAGAACCCTCTAATAAGCTACTAGGTGCTATAATAGGATTTGCAGGTGGAATTATGCTGTCTGTAGTAGTATTTGACTTAATTCCTGAATCTATGAATAAATGGAACTTTGTTTTTACTATAATATTTGTAGTTTTAGGAGCTGGTCTTATTGCCATAATTGATTCTAAGGTAGACATAGGCAGCACCAATAAACATCTAAAAATTGCATTTATGGCTTCTTTGGGACTTATGATTCACAATTTTCCGGAAGGCATAATAATGGGATGTGGGTTTGCAGCAGGAGGAACTCTTGGAATAAAGATGAGCCTCATAATTGCAATTCATGATATACCAGAGGGAATTGCTGTATCAGCACCACTTATGGCATCTAAGGTGAAAATTTCAAGGATACTTTTATATGCTTTCATTACAGCTTTTCCGACTGCCATAGGAACTTTTGTAGGTGTTTACATAGCTAATATTTCTAAAAATGTATTGGGAGCGTGTTTATCTGCTGCATCTGGAATAATGCTGTATGTGGTATGTGGAGAGATGATACCAGAATCCTCAAAACTATGGGACGGTATTACGAGTACACTTGGAACTTTATGTGGAATTGTTTTAGGGCTTGTAATAGTGCAGGTGTTTTAAATTCATATAATTTAAAATATGAATTATTGTTTTTAGGTATTTGAAAGAGAATAACAAGTCAAAGATGCGACGGATATTTTTTGAAAATGCCTTAATGTAAAGGTGGAATGTTAGATGAACACAAAAGTGAAAATCGTAGATAAAGAAAACTTAGATAAGGGTATTGTTGAAGAAGCAGGAAAAGTCATAAAAGATGGTGGACTTGTGGCTTTCCCTACCGAAACTGTATATGGTCTTGGAGCAAATGCCCTCAATCCTGTTGCAGTAAAGAAAATATTTGAAGCTAAGGGAAGACCGCAGGATAATCCTTTGATTGTACATATATCTGATATAGAAGATATAAAAGAGCTGGTAGTTGATGTCCCTGAAATAGCTAAGAAGCTTATGAAGAAATTTTGGCCAGGTCCTATGACTATAATTCTTCCTAAATCACAAATCATACCAGATATCACCAGTGCATCTCTTCCAAGTATAGGAATTAGAATGCCATCTAATATAATAGCTAGAGAGCTAATAAGAACATCAAAAGTTCCAATTGCTGCACCTTCTGCAAATATATCTGGAAGACCTAGTCCTACGGATGTAGAAAGATGTATAGAAGATTTAAATGGGAAAGTTGATTTTATATTAGGCGGGGATATGTGTGAAGTTGGAGTAGAATCAACAATAATAGATTGTACTGTAACTCCTGCTTGTGTGCTTAGACCCGGAGGAATAACTCTAGAGGCATTAAAAGAGATAGATGATAATATATATATTGATCCTGCAGTAATGAAAAAGCCAGATAAAAATTTAAGACCTAAAGCTCCAGGAATGAAGTATAGGCACTATGCTCCAAAGGCACCCCTAAAAATAGTTAAGGGAGATTTAAAAAAAACTATTGAAAAAGTTAACGAAATGGTGCAAAATTATATAGGTGAAAATAAAGTGGTAGGTATACTTGCTACAGATGAAACAAAAGATTTTTATAAAAATGGGTTAGTAATATCACTGGGAAGTAGAAATAATATGATTAGTGTATCTAAAAATTTATTTGAGACATTAAGAAGTTTTGATGACAAAAATGTAGATATTATAATAGCTGAAGCTTTTGATGAAAATGGAATAGGGACAGCTGTGATGAATAGATTAAATAAATCTGCTGGATTTGATATTATAATGGTGTAATTTTTAAAATGTGAAAGTTTAAACGCAGGATTTTTAGGAGGCTTTTTAATCTATGAAAAATATATTATTTGTTTGTACAGGTAATACCTGTAGAAGTTGTATGGCAGAGGCAATATTTAATTATTTGTGTGATATAGAACATATAAAAGCTATTTCAGCAGGAGTTGCAGTAGTAGAGGACAGCGTAACTTCTAAAAATTCTGCAGTGGTAGTCAAACAAAACATTAACTTGGATATAAGCAGCAGGAAAGCCGTTCAGATAAATGAAGATATGATAAGAAAATCAATGCTTGTTTTAACTATGACAGGTTATATAAGAGATATCATAAAGAAGGGTTTTCCTGAATTTAAGAATAGGATATATACTTTAAATGAATTTGTTTCTTTAGATCAGGATATAACAGATCCTTTTGGAAAAGATATAGAAGAGTACAGATATACTTATAAACAATTAAAAAATAGTATTTTATTATTAATTAACAAATTAAAGGAAGATAGAGACATTAATTAGATGTTAGTATCTTCTTTTTTTGCGGAATTGCCTTTGAAAAATTGATTTAACTTAATAATATATGTCTTAAATAAAATATTATAACTTTGGAGGTATTTTTTATGAAAGTTGCTTTAGGCAGTGACCATGCTGGATTCCCTTTAAAAAAAGAAGTGATGGAGCACTTACAGGATAAGAATATAGAATTCAAAGATTTTGGAACTTTTTCAGAATCCTCCTGTGATTATCCTGATTATGCATTAAAAGTTGGAGAAGAGGTTGCAAGCAAGAATTATGACTTTGGGATACTTATATGTGGAACAGGTATTGGTATAAGTATAGCTGCAAACAAGATACCTGGTGTAAGGGCAGCGCTTTGTAGTGACACTTTCAGTGCTCATGCGTGTAGAGAACATAATAATGCTAATATACTAACTATGGGACAGAGAGTTGTGGGGGTAGGACTTGCTATTGATATAGTTGATACTTTTCTATCTGCTAAATTTCAAGGAGACAGGCACCAAAGAAGGATAGATAAAATTACAGAAATAGAGAAAAAATATAGTAAATAAATGAATATTATATAATTAAAATTGATATAAGGCATTTTCTTTCAAATGCCTTATGAAATGAAAAATAGGAGGAATACATATGAGTAAAGTAACACAAATAACACATCCACTTATACTGCACAAATTAGCTTTAATAAGGGATAAGCATACAGGATCTAAGGATTTTAGAGAACTTGTAGAAGAGGTAGCCATGCTTATGGCATATGAAGTTACCAGAAATCTTCAAACAGAGGATGTAGAAATAGAGACCCCTATATGTAAAACAACTTGTAAAATGCTTTCAGGTAAAAAAGTCGCTATAATACCTATACTAAGAGCAGGTCTTGGAATGGTAGGAGGAATGATAAAACTTATTCCTGCAGCAAAAGTAGGACATATAGGATTATATAGAGATGAAGCTACATTAAAGCCAGTAGAATATTTCTGCAAGTTGCCACAGGATATAGGAGAAAGAGAAGTAATTGTTACAGATCCAATGCTTGCTACAGGAGGATCTGCATCCGATGCAATAACTATATTGAAGAAAAAAGGTGCTAAGAATATAAGACTTATGTGTTTAATAGCTGCACCAGAGGGAATAAAAACAGTAACAGAAATTCATCCAGATGTAGATGTATACATAGCATCAATTGATGAAAAATTAAATGAAAATGGATATATAGTACCAGGACTTGGAGATGCTGGAGACAGGTTATACGGAACAAAATAATACCACTAAGTGTAGGAGTGAGTTCACTTATAATTTAAGTGAACTCTTTACTTTAGAATTAAAACCTTTGTGGATTGTTTTAAAACTTTGATTAATAGTTTATAATATAGGTTGTAATAATTATATATCAAGGAGATACTTATTATGAGAAAAGATTGGGATAATTATTTTATAGACATCGCATTTAAAGTTGCGGAAAGAAGCACATGTCCTAGGCTGCATGTAGGGGCAGTCCTTGTTAAAAACAGAAGGATAAAGGGAACTGGATATAATGGAAGTCCCAGAGGATTAGAGCATTGTGAGGATGCAGGGTGTTACATGAAGAATAATCATTGTGTAAGAACAATTCATGCAGAAGTAAACTGTCTACTAGAGGTAGCTCCTGATGATAGAGAAAGTTCAACGTTATATGTTACCCATATGCCTTGTCCCGAATGTCAAAAATTAATAATTACCTGTGGAATTAAAAGAGTTGTATATTGTGAGGAGTATACTCCAGAAATTAATTGGTTTGAAAAAACATCGAAAATCGAATTAATATGCATAAAGAGATGATAATAACAGAATGTGTAGAAAACATAAGATGTGATTAAGGAAGGTTATTATGAATAATTTGTATTTATTTGCAATAGTTTCAATAATATTTTCAGTTATACTTACACCCTTCATTAAAAAGCTCGCCATTAAACTAGATATTATGGATGTGCCTAAGGATAATAGAAGAATACATAATAAGCCTATACCACTTATAGGTGGATTGGCCATATACTTTTCGTTTATAATTACTCTGTTTTTGAAAACGGGTAAACTTACAGAATCTGAAACGGGACTTATACTAGGAGCTACTATTATAGTAATAGGAGGGCTTTTAGATGATAAGTTTGATATAAAGCCTTGGTGTAAACTATTGTTTCAATTAGCAGCAGCAGGGGTTTTGATAATTTATGGGATAAAAATAGAAATAATTACAAATCCGTTTGATGGAGCATACCAGTTTATAAATATAGGAGTAATATCCATTCCTCTAACTATAATATGGGTAATTGGAATTACTAATGCACTCAATTTAATTGATGGTCTAGATGGGTTGGCAGCAGGTATTGCATTTATATCTTCTATAACTATTTTTATTATAGCATTGTTGAATAATAGATATGAGGCAGCGGTGCTTACTAGTATATTATCTGGAGCTATACTTGGATTTTTACCTTACAATTTTAACCCAGCATCTATATTTATGGGAGATACTGGGGCACAGTTGCTTGGCTTTTTACTTGCAGCTATATCTATAGAGGGTGCAATAAAATCTGCTGCAGCTTTTTCTGTAGCTGTACCTATTTTAGCACTTGGAATACCAATATATGATACTTTATTTGCAATGATAAGAAGAAAAATAAATGGAAGACCTATTATGCAAGCAGATAGAGGCCATTTGCATCATAGACTTCTTGATATGGGGCTTACACAAAAACAGGTTGTTATGATAATGTATAGCATAAGTGCAGTATTAGGAAGTATTTCTATAATAGCCATGGAGATAAATGCACAAAGATCATACTTCCTTCTAATAATAGTTATGGTTATTTTGGTTCTTATGGCCTGGAAGGCTGGATTTTTTAAACATAGAGAGTAAAAAAGGAGGTTTTTAATATGAACAAAATTAAATGTGTTACTATATTTGGCACAAGACCAGAAGCAATAAAAATGGCTCCTTTAGTTAAGGAACTTGAGAAGAGAAAAGAAATAGATAATAAAATATGTGTTACTGCTCAACATAGGGAGATGCTTGATCAGGTTTTACAGCTTTTTAATATTGTTCCCGATTTTGATTTAAATATAATGAAAACTAAACAGACATTGACAGGTATAACTAATAGAGTACTTCAGGGACTTGAGGAAATATTTGAAGATGAAAAACCTGATTTAGTACTTGTTCATGGAGATACGACTACTACTTTTGCAGGAGCATTAGCTGCTTTCTATAAAAAAATAAAGGTTGGGCATGTAGAAGCAGGACTTAGAACTTACGATAAGTATTTTCCATTTCCAGAAGAAATGAATAGAAAGCTTACAGGTGCTATAGCTGATCTTCATTTTGCACCGACTGCTGGATCAAGGTCCAATTTATTAAAAGAAGGTGTGTCTGAAAATCAAATATTTGTAACTGGAAATACAGTAATTGATGCTATGAGGGTTACAGTAGAGAAGAATTATAAATTTAGCAATGATGAATTAAATACCATAGATTATGATAATAAAAAAGTTATAATGGTAACTGCTCATAGGCGAGAAAATTGGGGAAAGGGTATCGAGAATATTTGTAATGCATTAAAAAGGATTATAGATGAAAATAAAGATACAGAAATTGTTTATCTGGTACACTTGAATCCTGTAGTAAAGGATATGGTATATAAAATACTTGGAAATGTTTCTAGAGTTCATTTGTTGCCTCCACTAGATACTAAGGAAACACACAATTTAATGAATAAATGTTTTATGGTTATGACTGATTCTGGTGGACTTCAGGAGGAAGCACCCCATCTTGGAAAACCTGTATTGGTGCTTAGAAATGTGACTGAAAGACCAGAGGCTGTAGAGGCAGGCACAGTAAGACTCGTGGGAACGGATGAAGAAAAAATAATAAAGTTAGCAAATGAGCTTATAAGAAATCCTAAGGAATATGATGTAATGAGTAAAGCTATAAATCCTTATGGAGATGGCAAGGCAGCTTATAGAATAACAGAAGCTATTTTACAATACTTTAATTTAGCAAAAGGTACATATAGTGAGTTTAAATCAAATTAAAAAGTTATAATTTTGAATTTCCATTCTTTTTAAGGAAAATTAGTATACATTTTATCATAATTATGCAGACAATATAGTAATATATGATGTTAAAATATCAATATATGGTTAAAAAACTGTATATTTTTTCCCATTTTAATTATTTGTACTATAATATTACACTGAGTGTATTGTATATTTAAAAAATATTTGGTACAATTAGTTAGTTAAATAAATTCTAAATTATAAATTATCGGAATCCTTATTAAGGAAATACATAGATTTAAGGAGAAATAATAAAAAGGTGTAATATAAACTGGCTAAAGTTGAGTAATTAAGACTTTTAGGTTGTATCTTTTTATATATTTAAGGTATATAATCTTAGTTATATAGGGGGAACTTGATGAATAAACATATTCTGGACATGGTAAAGAAAGTATCTGTAATTAATTTATTATTTGGTATGATTTTGGCCTGTTTAGCACAGCTTTTTTTTAAAAGTTATGGATTATTTATATTATTAGGTGTTTCCATAGCAATATTTAATTTTTTTATAAATACCATTGTAGGTGCCCTCATATCAGAAAGATTTAGAAATTCATCAGCATCTTTGTATATAATAAGTTTTATTATACGAGTTGTAATGGCAGCAGGAATAGGATATTGGGTATTTATATGCAGTAAATACAATGTAGTTGCTTATTTAATTGGCTATACATCCCATTTATTAGGGATATATATATATTCACTTATTGAAAATAATTAACAATAAATTTAGGAAAGGATGTGATGAAGTGGAGGCTTTTTCACCATTGTTTTTAATACATCTGGGAGCATTTCAAATTCCAATAACTTCCAGTGTCATTGTACAATGGGCCATTATTATAATTTTAGCTATATTGGCAAAATTTTTTACATCTAGTATGAAGAAAATACCGGATAAAAAACAAAGTGTTATTGAAATTATTGTTGAAGCAGTAAGAAATTTAGTTACTGAAAACATGGGAAAAGAGTATGTATCATTTATACCATATGTAGGAACGCTTGCCATATACATTTTAGTAATGAACATTGCTCCAGTGATGATAGGAGTAAGGGCACCAACGGAAGATCTAAGTGTTGCAGTTGGATTGGCATTAATAACTTTTGTATTAGTCCAATTTAATTCAATTAAAAAAAATGGTTTAGTGCGTTATTTTGGAGCATATACTAAGCCAGTAGTACCACTATTGCCAATTAATATTATAGAAAGGCTAGTTCTTCCAGTTTCCCTAAGTCTACGACTTTTTGGTAATTTGACAGCAGGAGCTGTAATTATCGGTATGGTATATAAAGGATTAGGTAGTATGGCATGGTTTTCTCAATTGTTAATACCAATTCCTTTACACGCTTTCTTTGATTTATTTGATGGTTCAATCCAAATGATAGTATTTGTTATGTTAACAATAATGAATATAAAAGTTATAGCTGAAGACTAATAATAGTTACTTTTTAATACTTATTTAAGGAGGTTTTTTATTATGAATTTAGATGCACATTCATTTATATCAGGTATGGCAGCAATAGGTGCAGGTTTAGCTGCTATAGGATGTTTAGGAGGAGGTATTGGAGTTGGAAATGCTGCTGGTAAGGCAGTTGAAGGAGTATCAAGACAGCCAGAAGCAAGTGGTAAAATACTAAGTACATTCTTTGTAAGTGCAGCTTTATCAGAGGTAACAGCTATTTACTCTCTATTAATAGCTCTTATTTTAGTATTTAAAGTTTGATCTAATGTATACCTCACTAATTTACATATACATTTAGAGGGGAGGATTGGAATTTAATATGCAAATTGATTGGACTACAGTCGTTATAACAATAATAAATTTTATCATATTGTATTTCATTCTGAAGCATTTCTTTTTTAAACCTGTCAATAACACTATTACAAATAGGCAGCAAGAAATTGACAATAAAATAAGAACTGCTGATGAAAATGAAAAGAAGTCTAAACAATTAGTAACTCAACATCAAGAGTTGTTAAAGAATTCAAAACAAGAAGGAAAAGCTATTGTTGAAGACTATAAAAATAAAGCTGATAAAGTTTCCGAAAACATAGTAAATGATGCCCAGAAAGAAGCTCAACTAATATTAGATAGGGCAAAAGTTGAAGCTGAAAGAGAAAGAGAAAAAGCAAAAGACGATATAAAAAATCAAGTGGTAGATTTAGCACTTTTAGTATCATCAAAAGCTTTAGAGGGATCTATTAATGAGCAGCAGCATAGGAAACTTATTGAGGACTTTATAGCTAAGGTAGGTATTTAACTATGCATGAGTATTTAGATAGAAGATATGCCCTTGCACTCTATAAAATTGGAGAAGAAAAAGGAAAAGTTAAAGAATACCTAGAAGAATTAAGGCAGGTTGTAGCCGCTATAAAAGGTAATTCTAAATTTCTGGAAATCATGGAACATCCAGAAGTAAGTACATCAGAGAAGAAAAAGATGTTTACTGAAATCTTTAAAGATAAGGTGAATGAAGACATACTTTCATTCTTATTAGTTCTTATAGAGAAAGATAGAATTAATGAAATTGATGGAAAACTTAGGGAAATGGAAAATATATATCTTGAGAGTAATAATACTGTTAAGGCAAAAGTAAAAACAGTTGTTGCTCTGAATGATGATGAGAGAAACACTTTAATTGAAAAGCTAGAAAAGAAATTTAATAAGAAAGTTTTGATTGAAGAAGAAATAGATCCTAGTATAATAGGTGGGGTTTATGTTGAGGTAAATAATGAAGTTATTGATGGTAGTATAAGGTCAAAGCTTTCTGAAATGAAAAAAATAATGCTTAAGGGAGAACAGAGGTGAGCCTATGAACATAAAACCTGAAGAAATAACTTCAATTATAAAAGATGAAATACAGAAATATGAAAAGAAAATAGAAACAGTTGATTCAGGTACAATAATTCAAATCGGTGATGGTATTGCTAGAGTTTATGGCCTTAATCAATGTATGGCAAATGAACTCTTAGAGTTTCCAAATGATGTTTATGGTATGGCTTTAAACCTTGAACAGGATAATGTAGGTTGTGTTCTTTTGGGTTCCCAGAAGGGAATAAAAGAAGGAGATACAGTTAAGAGAACAGGTAGAGTTGTAGAAGTACCAGTAGGTGAAGCTATTGTTGGAAGAGTTGTAAATTCACTTGGACAGCCTATTGATGGAAAAGGTCCTATAAAGACATCAGAAACTAGGCCTGTAGATCTTGTAGCTCCAGGAGTTATAACAAGACAGTCAGTTAAACAACCACTGCAAACCGGGTTAAAGGCTATAGATTCAATGATACCAATTGGAAAAGGGCAAAGGGAATTAATAATAGGAGACAGACAAACAGGTAAGACTGCTATTGCCATGGATACTATAATAAATCAAAAAGGAAAAGATGTAATATGCATATATGTAGCTATAGGTCAGAAACAGTCTACTGTAGCTCATATAGTAAATGACTTAACAGAAGCAGGTGCTATGGACTATAGCATAATAGTATCTGCTTCAGCATCTGATTCAGCACCACTTCAGTATATTGCTCCTTATGCAGGATGTTCCATGGGTGAATATTTTATGAATAAGGGAAAAGATGTACTTATAGTGTATGATGACTTATCTAAGCATGCGGTTGCCTATAGAGAAATGTCATTATTACTCCGTAGACCACCAGGAAGAGAAGCATATCCTGGAGATGTATTCTATCTGCATTCAAGATTACTTGAAAGGGCTGCAAAACTTTCCGATAAGTTAGGTGGAGGATCACTTACAGCACTTCCTATAATAGAAACTATGGCAGGAGATGTTACTGCATATATACCAACAAATGTTATTTCTATAACAGATGGTCAGATATTCCTTGAATCAGAGCTTTTCTATGCAGGACAAAGACCAGCTATAAATGCAGGTATATCCGTATCCAGAGTTGGTGGTAATGCACAAATTAAAGCGATGAAGCAGGTAGCAGGTACACTCAGATTGGATTTAGCCCAGTATAGAGAACTTGCATCGTTTGCTCAATTTGGATCAGATCTTGATAAAGAATCTATGAAGAGACTTGAAAAAGGTAAGAGATTAACAGAAATATTGAAACAACCTCAATACAAACCAATGCCTGTAGAAAATCAGGTAATGATACTGTTTGCAGCTGGTAGAGAGCTTATAATGGATGTACCAGTTGAAAAAGTTGTAGAGTTTGAGGGAGAATTCCTCGACTATATGAATACTCATCATAAAGAAATAGGTGAGGAAATAAGAGATAAAAAAATTATATCCGATGAATTAAGCGATAAACTTGGAAATGCTATAGAGGAATTCAAAAAAATATTTTTAGCAGAGGCATAGTTTCTTCTGCGGGAGGTGAAATATGGCAGGGGCAGGACTTGTTACAATAAAAAGAAGAATTAGATCAATAACCAGTACTCAAAAAATAACAAATGCCATGGGACTCATTGCCACCTCTAAACTTAGAAAAGTTAGAAAAAAGCTTGAGGCAAATAATAAATATTGTGAACTATTTAGTTCCCTTATGAATGAATTTGTTTTAGGAGCAGAGGGAAGAAATATTTATATACATGGTAATAAAAGCAATAAGAAACTCTACATAGCTTTAAATTCAGATACAGGATTATGCGGAGGCTTTAATGGCAGTGTAGTAAATGAAGCAGATGCTGCAATGTCAAAAAATAAAGAAAATTGTCTTTTAATATCTGTGGGACAAAAAGGAAGAACGTATTTTAAAAGGCTTAATTATAGTACAGAAGCAGAATACGTAGATATTTCAGATGTTCCCACTATAAATGAAGCAGATACCATAGTATATAAGGCTCTAGACCTTTATAGAAGTGGCGAGGTTGGAGAAGTTAATATAGTATATACTAAGTTTATTTCAACAGTTAGACAAAAAGTAGTTGTTGAAAAATTACTTCCATTGGAAGCTGATAAAAAAGAAAAAACAAATTATCTTGTTAAATTTGAACCATCAATAGATGAAATGATGGATGAAGTAGTACTTTTACACTTAAAGCAAAAAGTACTTAACTGTATGATAAATTCAAAAGTAAGTGAGCAGGCTTCCAGAATGACAGCAATGGATGGGGCAACTAAAAATGCAAATGATTTACTGGATAAATTGAATCTTAAATACAATAGAGAGAGACAATCTGCTATTACACAGGAAATAACTGAAATAGTTGGAGGAGCAGAAGCTCTTAAGTAAGGAGGGACATTGATGCCAAATATAGGCAAAGTTGTTCAGGTTATAGGACCTGTAGTAGATATAAAGTTTGATACAGAAAACCTTCCTAATATATATAATGCCATAGATATAAAATCAGGTGATAAAAAAATTATTACAGAAGTTGCACAACATTTGGGCGATGATGTAGTAAGAACTATATCCATGGAGAGTACAGATGGATTAATGAGAGGTATGGATGCAGAAGATACAGGATCTCCTATATCTGTACCTGTAGGTGAGCCAGTTTTAGGAAGACTTTTTAATATGCTAGGACAGCCAATTGATGAAAATGGAGAAGTAAAGGCAGAACAATACTATCCTATTCATAGACCGGCACCAAGTTTTGAAGATCAATCTGTTAAGCCTGAAATGTTTGAAACTGGTATTAAAGTTATAGATCTTCTTGCACCATACCAAAGAGGCGGAAAGATAGGACTGTTTGGTGGAGCTGGTGTTGGTAAAACAGTTCTTATACAGGAACTTATAAATAATATAGCAAAAGAACATGGTGGATTATCAGTATTTACAGGTGTTGGAGAAAGAACAAGAGAAGGAAATGACCTATATTATGAAATGCAGGAATCAGGAGTTATAAAGAAGACTGCTTTGGTATTTGGTCAGATGAATGAGCCACCTGGAGCAAGAATGAGAGTTGCACTTACAGGACTTACTATGGCAGAATATTTTAGAGATAAGGGTCAGGATGTACTTTTATTTATAGATAATATATTCAGATTTACTCAGGCAGGATCTGAAGTTTCAGCGTTACTTGGTAGAATACCTAGTGCCGTTGGTTACCAGCCAACTCTTGCAACTGAAATGGGTGCTCTTCAAGAAAGAATAACATCCACAAAACAGGGGTCTATTACATCTGTTCAGGCAGTATATGTTCCAGCAGATGACTTGACTGACCCGGCACCATCTACAACATTTACGCATCTTGATGCAACTACAGTTCTTTCTAGATCTATATCAGAAATCGGTATATATCCTGCTGTTGATCCACTTGCTTCCACTTCAAGAATATTGGATCCAAGGATTGTAGGAGAGGATCATTATAAAATAGCATCAGATGTTAAACATATACTTGAAAGGTATAGTGAACTTCAAGATATTATAGCAATACTTGGTGTAGATGAACTTTCAGAAGATGATAGATTAGTAGTTATTAGAGCTAGAAGAATTCAAAGATTTTTATCACAACCCTTCTCTGTTGCAGAACAATTTACAGGATATCAGGGTAAATATGTTCCAATAAAGGAGACTATAAGAGGTTTTAAAGAAATTCTTGAAGGTAAATATGATGATTTGCCAGAAACTGCTTTCTTATTTAAAGGAAGTATAGATGAAGTGGTTGAAGCAGCTAAAAATATGGGAAAAAATTAAAGTGATTTATTAAGCAAAATTGGTTTGAGAGAATTTTGTTTAATGTAAATTTTAAAGGAGATTAATATGTCAGAAGTTTTAAAATTAACTATCCTTACTCCCGATAGAGAATTCTATGAAGGAGAAGTAGTAGAAGTAATAACGGAAAGTATTCAGGGCGACATAGCAATTCTTCCAGACCATATGCCTTTAGTTACCACTTTAAAACCTGCAAATACCGAAATCGTTCAAAAAGATGGCAAAAAATTAAAGGCATTTACATCAACCGGAGTACTGGAAGTAATAAATAATGAGCTAAAAATTTTATGTGATTCTTGTGAATGGCCAGATGAAATAGACATAGATAGAGCAAAAGCTGCTAAAGATAGAGCTGAAAAAAGATTATCTAGTCAGAAAGACGGAGTCGATGTAAAAAGAGCAGAAATGGCATTGGCTAGGGCACTGGCGAGAATTAATCTGAAATAATGGAGCTTTTGATAATTTGCTGTATTTTAATTCAAGATAAAAAAGCACTACCTAAAATCATTAAAATGAGGTGACCCCTAAAAGTTAGACTTTATTAGCGAGACAGTTTCGGCTGCCTCGCTAATTTATGCAGCCAAGAGGCTGAGTCTGTATTCAACAGGACTCATCCATCCTAGTTTCTCTTTGATTCTAC
>NZ_LROR01000019.1:0-1989 GCF_001675205.1 Clostridium coskatii
ATGTTAATTGTATAGATGGAAATAGGATGAGGAAGAATCCCTCAAAGATGTCTCCTATCTCTATACTATAAAAAAGATAAGTTTACAACCAAATTTTCTTGGCTATAAACTTATTATACGAGGAGTGGTATTATGGCGATAACAACATTTAAGGCAACAACAAGACGAAAGAAAGGTCTTGCAGTTACAGCAGAAGCAAGGGGGTTTAATGTAGATATTGACGAACCAGAAAGCTTAGGTGGAAGTAATACTGGAATGAATCCGGTTGAATTAGTTCTTTGCGCTTTAGGTGGATGTCAAACAATTCTTGCATCATCTTTTGCTGAAAAAATGAAAATAAATCTTGAGGATTTTTGGATAGAGTTAGAAGGAGAATTGGATCCAGATGGATTTATGGGATTATCGGATGTGAGACCGGGATACCAGAGTGTAAGATATAATATTCATATAAAGAGTGATGCTTCAGAAGAAAAAATTAGGAAGTTTATTGAACTCATTGAAAAAAGATGCCCAGTAGGAGATACAATAGGAAATGTCGTTAAACTAGAAAAGGCAAAGATTACAATAGAGAAGTAATTATTAAACTAAAAGTGATTGATAAAGTAAAAATGTGTAGATTACTTTTATTCAATCACTTTTTTTATTATGGTAATTAGAGCATCTACAAAATTACTCTTGAATACTATTTAGATAACTTTCATATATGTTTTGAGTTTGTTATTTAGTTGACGAATTAGCACTAGGTGCTACTGCACCACCACTACAGCAATTAGGAGTACCAACAGGAGGAGCGGAAGGATCGGTGGGCTTAGATGTATCAACAGAATCTAGATTATCTACTACTCGAATTACCCCATTTATCATTCCCATCCAGCAGCTAAAGTTTATGTCTTTGTCATTTGGTGTAAACTCTATTATATTTTCACCATTATCCAACTGCTTCTTTATATTTAGCGATGGTAATACAATTGCATTGTTACAAGAAGTTATTTGTTTCCCATCTATTATCCACTTAACAGGAATCCCTTTTTTTACATACAGTACATTAGGTGTATACCCATTTCCATCTGCAGTCATATTTACTACCTGAACTCCGTCCTTTAAAACAGCTTTAGTGCTATTTGCCGCAGAAGCAGCAAGGGATTGATTAGTGCCAGGCAAAAGAGAACCTATAGACGAAACAACATTTATTCCAGCTAAAGCTAGTCCTCTATTACTCATAATTAACCCTAGGACAATTACAAGGACTCCACTAAATTTTAAAATCTTTTTTGTGTATCCTTTGCTTAATAGGCCAGAAACTGCACCGAAAGTTAACATTAAAGACACTGTACCCAAGGCAAAGATGAACATAGAAAGAGCACCTTTAAAAGAGCCGCCTGTACCAAGAGCATATAGCTGCATAGTTTGAAGAGGCCCGCATGGCATTAAACCATTTAAGATACCTACCACAAATGGAGTTTTAGGCTTATTCTTTACTGAACAAAAGGACCAAGGTAGTTTTATTTGCAGCTTTCTAAATAAAGAAAAACCAGCCATGTTAAAGCCCATGATAATCATAAATAAACCAGCAAACAGTTGGAGAGCAGCTTGAGTTTTTATAGATAATGAAAGTATGGAGCCCAAGGCACCAATAATTCCGCCTAGAATTGTATATGATATTACTCTTCCTACATTATAAAGTAGCGCGGGTTTAATTGCCTGAAATTTATTAGTGCTTTCATTAGTTAAGCTTTGAGAGAGCATTATTCCGCCGCACATTCCCACACAGTGTATAGAGGTGAGCACTCCAACTACAAAGAGTACAAAATAGGTTGCTCCTTTAAGCATATTATTCATATCGAAACCACCAGTAGAATTACGTTAGTGTAAAGTTTTTTACACTATTTTTTAAAAATATTCTTTATATATCAAGGGTTACAAAGTTTTTTTAAATAAAAAAACAATGACCCCCTAATTTCATGTTATAATTGAATCTCTCACCAAACA
>NZ_LROR01000020.1:0-42064 GCF_001675205.1 Clostridium coskatii
TTATATTCCATTAGAATCTTGTATTTTTCCTCTACCGTATATTTAGTTCTTCTAGACACAAAAATGCCCCCTTTCTAGTAACAGATTTTTTATTTTTTAATCTGTCTACTTTAAAGGGAGCATATCACAAATGGATTTTGCGGTGTTTTTATGCTCGTGAATCAAATGTTATATGTATAAATCAATAAATTTGAATGTATAGATGCTATTTGATTATTGAATAATACGGTGTTAAAGATACATATACTTTTTATATACCTGTGAAAGTATATGAAAAAATGTGGTACAATTTTTATATCAATTAAATCACAATCGTAAAATATTGCGATGTAATGATACCTATTTAACTAATAGATAAATAGGTATTTGTTTATGAGAGGTACAAGAATATTTTAGTATGAATAGGAGCGACATAGTTATGGAATTTACAAAACTTAAAAATAGCCTCGAATGCTTAGGGTACAATGTAAGTGAATTTAGTCATGCATATGAAGCAACAAAGTATTTGTCTAATCAAATGAGCAATAGAACTATTGGAATAGGAGGCTCAGTTACAGTAGAGGAAATGAAATTATATGATGCCCTAGCATCTCATAATGAGGTGTACTGGCATATGCGATTACCTGAAAACATGAGTGCTATGGAGATAAGAAAGAAAGCAAACTTTGCAGATATTTATATCTCATCAGTAAATGGAATTGCCGAAACAGGAGAAATCATTAATATTGATAATACTGGAAATCGTGTATCTGCAATCAGTTTTGGACATGATAAAGTTTATTTAATTATTGGTGAAAATAAAATAGCTTCAAATTATGAGGACGCTTTAGATAGAGCAAGAAATATAGCAGCACCTCTTAATGCAAAACGTTTAGGAGTAAAAACCCCATGTGCGGTAAAGGGAGATAAATGTTACGACTGTAAAAGCCCACAGAGAATATGTAGAAATTTTTCTGTATTATGTCGAAAACCTACAGGATGTAAATATGAAGTTGTTTTAATTCATGAAAAGCTTGGATATTAGATAAAAATATATGAATGAATTTTTAAATTTTAATTTATCGTTTAGTTAGCTCGCATTTTACTTAAAAGAGGTAGCCAATACTTTTGAAAATAATTAATGGATTATAAGCATGGCTTTGATTGCATGGGTGTAAGCTATTGATATTAGTGAAGAAGCTTTTTAAATTGTGCTGCATATGTAGCAGATATTACATTCTCTAAATTAAGGTATTTTCTCCACCTGCAGAGGTGGGGATTTTTTATAGAAAGGATAGGATGCCAATGTCTACAAAAAAATCAATGATAAGGTAAAAGATTGATTACATCAGGGATCTATAGTATAACCAAATTGTCTAGAAAAATTTAATAATAGAGGTATTGAATATTGGTAAAAAAACATATTTAAGTAGTATGCTTAGAATTTTTAGAGGAGCTTAAGTCAAAACATAGGAAAGTCTATGATTTTTTAATCTATAAGTAAATTGACACAATTCATCATTAAATATATTTGGACAATTGATAGTAAATTGGGTATACTATAAAAAAGTGACTTGAATTTTAAAGTGTAGTTATATTGCATTATATTAAAAAATCAGAAAATATCCATATTGGAGATGAAAATTTGAATAAGCACATGAATTTATTTAATGAACAGATACAAAAAACAAAAATAGAATATGGGACTAGTAGTTTACCTGTAAGTGATGTACTTAAGATACCTATTTTTAAAGGATGTAAATTAATTTCAGGTGAAAGTGGAATAAGTAAACAGTGTAAGGATTTAACTATACTTGAAACTCCTGATGGTGTTGATTGGCTAAGAGGGGGAGAATTTTTGGTAAGCTCTGGTTATGCATTTAAGGATAATAAAGAAAAATATGATGATATTATATATAGGCTTCATCAAAAAGGAGTATCAGCATTTGGAATAAAGAGAAATAGATATTTAAAGATAATACCGGAAAAAATGATTGAACAATCTTGTAAATATTCACTGCCCCTTATTCTTTTACCATTTGAATTAATATATACAGATGCAGTATCGCAATTTTATGAGGCACTTTTTTATAAGAAGAACAAATATCTTTTAGAACAAAAGTCCATTCTTGAAAAATTTAACAATATAATTATAAATGGTGAAAATACACAGCAAATTGTAGAATTTATAGCAATGCTTACTGATTCAAGTGTTTTAATATTTGATTGTGTGTATAATCTTATATCAAAAAGTGTAAATAGCTCACAGCATGAATTAATAATAGGAAAAATCATAGATAATGTAAGTAAATTTTATGAGGTAAATAGTAATAAACAAATTCAGATAGATAATGTATATATAAATAAGCATGAAATAAAAAATAGAGATAAAACGTTAGGCTATTTTATAAGGATAGGAGATAATCCGGAGGATAAAGTTTTGAGGAAGACGATTAATTATGGATGCTGGATTATATCTTCCAAAATGACAAATAATGTGGGAGATCATTTTAACAATTTAAAAATTAAAAAAATGGTTACTGAAATCATAATGAATAAGGATAATCTGAGTAAAAGTTTCTTTTTAAATATACGTGAAATTTTTCAATGGACAGATAAAGATAAATTTGTTGGAATATGTTTTCACTTTTTATATAATGATTCAATAAAAAATAAGATTAACGAGTATAAAAAACAATTTTATGACATTATTTTAATACGTATACTGGACAAGAATGGTTTCTTAATTACAGAGAAGAACAATAATGTTTTTGTACTTTTCCCACTAAGAGACGATATTTTACATAACATAAAGAAAAAGGTGGAAATTTTATGCAAGAGCTGGAAAGATGAAATTATTATATCCTATGGAACTTCAGATAAATATACTGATTTTATATATATTAAAAATATGTATTATGAGAGTATGATATCTGCGATATTTCCCACTAATAATTTAATTGCTAAAAATGATTCGCTGAGGTTTGCAAAAATTATTGGATTACTTGAAGATAATAAAGAATTGTACAATTCTTATGATAGCGTAATCTCAAAATTAGAGGACTATGATTCTAAACATAATGCTATGCTATTAGAGACATTAAAAATGTATCTAATTTGCAATATGAATAAAAAATATACTTCGGATAAATTGTTTATTCATGCTGAAACATTAAGATATAGGTTGAATAAAATTAAAGAAATTACTGGGTATTCCTTAAACACGTCCGAAGGAATTTTTATGTTATACATGGGTATAATAATTTACGAGGTTCAAAAATCAAATTAGAAATTCAAATAATTGCGTTTTATGGTATAATCAAATTAATAAATTATAAAAAAACATTACACATTATTTAACATAAATTAAAAAAAGCCACAGTTTTTATGAATTATCATAAAAAACTATGGCTTTTTTTATGAAAGTGCTTATATTAATTACTGAAAGTTTTTGATATCATCTAAACAATAAATAGATCAAAAAAATTAGGAGGTGATTAAATGAGTAAAACTGTCAATGTAGGGTTGGTTCAAATGAATTCAAAGCTTGGAAATGTAGAGGAAAATGTAAAGAGAGCTGTAAGTTTTATAAAACAGGCAAGTTATAAAAAGGCTCATATAGTATGTTTACCTGAACTTTTTGCTACTGGATATAATCTTGATATTTTGAAGAATCAAACGAACATTTTGGGAGAAAATTATTATGATTTTATAGTAAAAAATATGTCTGAGGCTGCAAAAAAATATAATGTTTTTGTAATTGCCCCTTTTGCAGAAAAAAGAGGAATAAAAGGTGTGCTATATAATTCGGCTGCGTTATTTGATAATGAAGGTAATATTCTTGGAAGTTATGCAAAGACTCATCTTTGTGCTGCAGAAAAACTTTACTACAGAGAAGGAGCAGAGTATAAAGTTTTTAACACTAAATTAGGGAAAATAGGAATTATCATATGTTATGATGCTGGATTTCCTGAAGCATGTAGAACACTGGCACTTGAAGGAGCAGATATGATATTTATTCCTGCAGCATGGAGAATACAGGATGAATATATGTGGGATTTGAATCTTGCCCAGAGAGCTCTTGAAAATGTACTTTTTACTATAGGTGTAAACAGGGTTGGAATAGAAGGAAATTTACATTTATTTGGAAAGAGTAAGATATGTGCACCAAACAGCTCAATTATAAAAGAACTGCCAAAAGATTTGGAAGAAGTTGATGTTGTGGAAATTAATCTTGAGGATATAAGTAAGTTTAGAAGTGAAATACCATACTTGAGAGACAGAAATCCAATTATATATAAAAAAATTGTTGAAGAATACTAATGAAAATTGAGGGGTGATTTAAATGTCAAAAGAAAAAGCAGGAGACGATTATGCATTAAGTAGAGTGCCTAGTAATGTAAGAAGACCTATGTGGGAAGTACTTATAATAAGACTTGGTTGTTTGGCATGTGTTTCACAAGTTATGCTTGGAGCTGCTCTTGGTTATGGAATGACATTTTGGGGTGCTTTCTGGGCTACAATATTTGGAAGCGTTATCCTCCAGGCGGTAAGTTTCGCCATAGGTGCAGCTGCTGCTAAAGAAGGGCTTTCTACAAGTCTTCTTTCAAGATGGTCTGGATTTGGGAAAGCTGGTTCATCAATAATAGGGGGAATTATAGCAATATCTCTGATGGGGTGGTTTGGAATACAAAATTCCGTTTTTGCAGAGGGTATATATAAAGCAACTGGAATTTTTAATATGCAAATTTGGTCTGCTATTACAGGTCTTGTAGTTACAATCATAGTAGTTTACGGATATAAGGTATTGAGTCTTACAGCGGATGTTACTTTACCACTTTTCTTGTGCACTATGGTATATGCTGGATTTAAATTGTTATCGGGACATGATATAGGAAATCTTATAATGACTGCACAACCTGCAGGAAAAATTCTTTCTATGGGTGCGGCAACAACTATGGTTGCAGGAGGATTTATAACAGGTGCAATAATAACTCCTGATTTAAGTCGTTATATGAAAGGACCTAAAGATGTTTTTGCGGCTACTGTTGTAAGTACATTTGTTGGTGAATTAACTATAAATTTACTTGGTGTTTTAATGGCTCTTGCAGTTAGGACAAGTGATATTGTAAGCATAATGCTATCTATAACAGGATGGCTTGGTGCAGGTATTGTAATATTTTCTACACTTAAGATAAATGATATAAATTTATATTCAGCAAGCCTTGGTATAACTAACATGATAGATGCTATATTTAATATAAAATTGAATAGGGCTGCTGCTACCTGGGGAATAGGAATATTTAGTACAATCTTATCTATGTTAGGTATTATAAATTATTTTCAGAGTTTCTTAACTTTACTTGGAGTTACATTACCTCCTGTTGCAGGTATTATTTTTGTTGATTACTATATATTAAAGAGAGATAGAAAATTACTTGAAGCAACAAGGCATGATGAAAATCTTCCGGAGAGCTGTGAAATTATAAATCCTATTGCAATAGCAGCATGGATTATTGCATCAATTATTGGAAAATTCATAAATATAGGAATACCTGCTATAATGTCTCTGCTTGCTGGTGCAATTATTTACTACTTAGTGTCTATGCTATATAAAGCTGTAACTAAAAGTGAAAAAATTGAATTTAAGAGAACTGTGGATATATAACAATAATTATTGCTAGTAAATGAAATTGTTAAAATATTATTTGAAATTACAATATATGGCTTGATAGGTAGAGAAGACCCGTTGGAAAATACCAGGGAGGAAAGAATATGTCAGATAGTGTATTATTAGACGTTATGAAAAAGAGAAGAAGTATTAGAAGGTTTTCTGAAGAACCAGTTACAAAATCTGAGGTTATGGAATTGCTTAAAGGAGCTGTTACAGCTCCCTCTGGCAGCAATATTCAGCCATGGTTGTTTGGAATTATAGATGATCAAAAACAATTGAATAAAATTTTCCCTTTTAGTCCGGGATTGGGTGGGAAGCCATCCTGCATAATTGTAGTTTGTTCTAATCGAAAATTAGCATATGATAAAGGAGGTAAATTGGGAAGAGATGAACTGGCAATAATGGACATTTCTATGGCATCAGAAAATATTATGCTTCTGGCCGCAGAAAGAGGCTTAGGAACTTGCCCTGTAAAGTCTTTTAATGCTCAGGCAGTTAGAAAAATATTAAAGCTCCCTGAATATGTATCGCCAGATTTAATAATAACTCTTGGATACCCTAAAAATGAGACTAAATCGCCTCCTAAAAGAAAGTTAGAGGATGTTCTTTTCTATAACGACTGGGAGGAAAAAACATATGAATGAAAAATTGATTGAGTTGCTTGCTTATATTGTTTCAAGTGCAGTTGGATGCCTAAATGAACCTAAAATATACGGTTCGCTTAGACTTATTGATACAACTCAAAAAATAATTGAACTGTTTAATGAGCTGAATCTTGTTGAAGATGAAAATTTAAATAAGATAGCCAATATAATAAATGAGGAAAAATCTCTATGCATGAGTGATGATGCAGCATTTGAAAAGATGCTTAATAGTGTATCAGATAAATTAGTACAATTAATAGTAAATGAAGGGAAGTAAGGCTATGAGGAAAATAGGTGTTAAAGAAATTGAGGATATAGCAGTTGGAGCTGCAGTATATGGTACAGGCGGTGGTGGAGATCCATACGTTGGCAAACTTATGGCTATTGATGCCATAAAAACTTATGGAGAAGTTACACTACTTGATGTGGATGAAGTACCAGAGGATGCAATTGTTGTACCTAGTTCCATGATGGGAGCACCGACTATTTTAATTGAAAAAATACCTAACGGTAAAGAAGCCTTAAGTGCTTTTTCACTTTTAAAAAATTATATTGGAAAAGAAATTTCTGCTACAATTCCAATTGAAGCAGGGGGGCTTAATTCAATGATACCTTTTGCAGTGGCGGCAACACTAGGAATACCTGTTGTAGATGCAGATGGAATGGGAAGAGCTTTTCCAGAACTTCAAATGGTAACTTTCAGCCTTGGTGGAGTAAAATCAACACCAATGATATTATGTGACGAAAAGGGAAATGCTACTATGTTTAATACTATAAACAATAAGTGGACTGAAACTTTAGCTAGGGCTGTAACTGTAGTATCGGGCGGCTCAACGATGCTGGCAAGTTATGCTATGACAGGGTCTCAAGTCAAAGAAACTTCAATTAAAGGAATTATAAGCACAACTGAAAAAGTTGGACGTGCGATAAGAATAGCAAAAAGTAATAATACAAATCCTGTTGATGCAGTACTCAAGGCAAGTGGAGGATTTGAATTATTTAAAGGCAAGATATGTGATATATTGAGAAAAACAGATGGTGGGTTTGTACGTGGAGAAAGTAAAATGATGGGTATTGACGAATATAAGGGAAAATCAATTAAAATTGAATTCCAAAATGAAAATTTAATGGCACAAACTGATGATGGAAAAGTACTAGCTACAGTGCCAGATCTCATTGTGGTACTTGATATTGAAACGGGACATGCCATAACAACGGAAACACTTAGATATGGAAACAGAGGAGTGGTAATCTGTATACCTTGTGATGAAAAATGGAGAACTGAAGCGGGAATTAAGACTGTAGGACCAAGATATTTTGGTTACGATGTAAATTATGTTCCTATTGAACAAAGAATTAAAAGCAGAATGGGGGAATTTTAAAATGAAATATAGGATTGGTATAGATGTTGGTGGGACCAACACAGATGCAGTAATTCTTGATGAAAGTTTAACCCCTGTAGCAAAAATAAAAACTCCAACTACTTTAGATGTAAGTTCGGGAATATACAGGGCACTTTTGGAAGTTTTAAGAATAAGTAATGTACCAAGGGAAGATATAAAATACGCTATGCTTGGAACTACACACTGTACTAATGCAATTGTTGAACGTAAAAGGTTAAACAAAGTTGGTGTTATAAGGATTGGACTTCCTGCTACCACAGCAATAAAGCCAATGACAGGATGGCCTGAAGACCTTAAAGAAGCAATAGGTGATTTTAGGTATATGGTTAAAGGTGGATTTGAATTTGATGGAAGTGAAATTTCAACACTTGATGAAGAATATTTGAGAAAAATAGCAAAGGAAATAAAGGGAAAAGTCAATTCTATAGAAGTTACATCTGTATTTTCACCTGTATCAAATGAACATGAGATCAAGGCTGCAGAAATTTTTAAAGAGGAGATGCCAAATGTACCAGTATCTTTATCGTCTGAAATTGGAAGTATAGGTTTTCTGGAACGTGAAAATGCAAACATATTAAATGCATCTCTGGTAGATGTTGCAGAAACTACTGTTAAAGGTTTTATAAAAGCGCTTAAAAATGAAAATATAAATTGTCAAGTTTATATTGGACAAAATGATGGCACACTTATGTCTGTGGATTATGCAATGAAATATCCTATACTTACTATTGCCTGCGGACCAACTAATAGTCTTAGAGGAGCTTCTTACCTTGCAAAACAAAAAAATGCACTTGTTGTAGATGTAGGAGGTACAACTACGGATATTGGTGTACTTATAAATGGATTCCCGAGAGAGTCTTCTACTGCAGTTGAAATAGGAGGAGTAAGGACAAATTTCCGTATGCCAGATCTTGTATCTATAGGACTTGGAGGAGGAACTGTTATACGAAAAGCTGACAATAAAGTTTCAATTGGACCGGATAGTGTTGGATATAAACTTATAGAAAAGGCACTGTGTTTTGGAGGAGATACGCTTACTACTTCGGATATAGTAACCTCACTTGGTATAGCTAAAATAGGTGATAACGAAAAAGTAAAAGAAGTTGACTCAGAAATGGCAAAAGAAGTATATGAAAAAATAATAGATATGGCAGAAGGGGCAATTGATAGAATAAAGACAAATGCAAATGATATGAAAGTTGTATTGGTAGGTGGGGGAAGTGTGCTTCTTCCAGACAAATTGGCAGGGGCATCAGAAGTCATAAGACCCGATTACTTTGATGTAGCAAATGCTATTGGTGCAGCAATATCCCAAATAAGTGGTCAGGTTGAAAAAATATTTATGTTGGATAAGATTGGACGAGACGAAGCTATCGAAGAAGCCAAAAATATGGCTATTGAACAGGCAATTAAAGCAGGAGCTGATCCTTCATCCATAGAAATTGTAGATATTGACGATGTACCACTTGCGTATATTCCAGGAAATGCAACAAGGATAAGAGTGAAGGCTGCAGGAAATCTCTTAAAATAACTATACTTGGAGGAATAAATATGATATTAAAGCAAGCCATTGATATATATGAATTATTGGATGATCCGAAGATAGATGGAGAAAAAGTTGTGGATTTTTTCACAAAAAATGGTGTAAAGGATATTAGTAGCACGAGAATATCTGGTGATAAAGGTTATACTGATTTTGTAAAAATAAAGATTCCTGGAATCAATGGAAAATCTCAAGGTGGATATGCGCCTACTCTGGGTGTTGTTGGAAGGCTTGGAGGTATTGGAGCAAGACCAGATGTCATTGGAATGGTGTCTGATGGAGATGGAGCGGTAGCAGCACTTACTGCAGCTTACAAGCTTGGAATTATGAGCGATAAAGGGGATAAATTAAATGGTGATGTAATAATATCTACTCATATTTGCCCTAATGCTCCTACCTTGGAGCATAATCCTGCTCCATTTATGAATTCACCGGTTAATATGTATACTATGAATGAAAATGAAGTTGAATCAAAAATGGATGCTATACTATCTATTGATACTACAAAAGGAAATAAGATTGTTAACCATAAAGGAGTGGCAATATCTCCTACGGTTAAAGAAGGATATATACTTAAGGTATCCTATGATTTACTCGAAATACTAGAAAAAACTAGTGGAGAAAAGGGAGTTACATTTCCAATAGCTATGCAGGATATTACTCCTTATGGAAATGGAATTTCTCATATCAATAGTATATTACAGCCATCTACTGCGACAAGCTCACCGGTTGTTGGGGTAGCCATAACTACAGAATCGCTAGTTGCAGGGTGTGACACGGGTGCAAGTCACATAGAAGACATATCACTGGCAGCAGGCTTTGCAATAGAAGTAGCTAAGGCTTTTGGAAAAAATAATTGCAGTTTTTACGATGAGGATGAATTTAAAAAATTGAATGAAATTTATGGCAGTATGACCAAGTTTCAAAAGTAAGATAAAAATAATTATCAGAAATATAATAATATTGAAACTGGTTGCTATTATAGAAGTGTGTATTATAGCTATTTTATAGGATTATGTAAAATAGCTATTGTATTTTTCAGAGGTAATTATGGGTTTATATAGTGAAATGTTAGATGAACAAAGAATTAAAAATATGTTTCAAGGGTCAAAGAATGTTTTAGTAATTACTTGTCCTGGATGTGCTTGTGAAAGTCTCTCTTATTCTGATGATCTGCCTTGCAGAAGCTTAGATCAAAATAAAGATATGGTACACAGTGCTATAGCAGTACATAGGATAAGAGATAAATGGAATAAAATATTAGAAACTATGAACATAAATGTTAATAATATAAGTGTTGCATTTCCATGTGAAATGTTCGACACGGAAAGAGAGAGCATATGGAAAGAGTTGAATGATATTGATACAATTGCAATATTAGCATGCTCTAGTGCTTATGTTGCAATCAAAGGAATGCTTCCTGAATTTAAAGGAAAGTTTATTCCAATGATGAGAACGGTAGGGACCTTTGTTTTTACTTTAATTAAAGATGAAACAGGACTTAATTCTAAAGTTGATCGGAAAACAGCTAAAATTCAAAGATTTTTATCATAAACAAAATTTATAAAAAAGATATATAGAGGTGAGCTTATTTAATTGATTAGAATCTTCTTTATGTAACATAAAATTGCCTATTTGATGAATAGTTTTATATTATTTAATATCATATTGTCAAACACATGTTCTAATATAAATAGATAATATAGTTCACTGATTTTAATAAAGACACTGAATTATTCAAAGTCGTTAATGTAGAGCTGAAAGACACATTAGAGGAATATGTAATCCCAGCTACTAAGGCAGCTATAAATCAAAAAGAATATTTTATAGGTTCATCATTTTTTTGTTGACGGAATAGACATTGGAAAGTTAGCAGATTTATTGCAAAACTATGTGAATGAATATTAAGTCAAATTTCAATTTATATGACAGAATAAAATGAATATAATTCACATTTTTCATATTGAAGATAACAATTGAAAAGTGAATATTTACTGAAATGCCGTATTATTTTAAAAATTTTAAATGTATAAAAGAACTTACGGTGAATTTTTCAAAACTGACTAATATCTATGGAGATAATGCAACGGGAAAGACTACTATATTTGATGCTTTTATATAGTTTCTCTTTGATAAAGACAGTCAAAACAAAAGTAAGTTTGATGTGCAGCCGTTAGGCAAAAACAACAATGTAGAAAAGATGGTTGAAACAGAAGTTACTGCAGTACTTAGGATAAATAATAGAATTCAAAACTTAAGCAGCAGATAAAAACCACCTGCTTCAAGCAGGTGGTAGTTAAGTTGATATTTAGATAAAATTCACACTAAAGAACTGCCATACCTATAAAACCACTTATAATACCAATTACTGCTACAGAGCATCCTACAAACACAAGTACACGAGTTGAAAAAGCTCTTTTTACTAATAATAAGGATACAATACTAACTGATGGTAAAGTTATAAGTAATGCTGCGGCAGGACCTGTTCCAAGTCCAAAAGCCATTAATGTCTGAATTATTGGTACTTCTCCTGCTGTTGGAATAACAAATAAAGTACCAGCAATTGCAAGTCCAATTATAGCAATTATACTATTTCCCCATGCTGGAGTAACAGCTGGGAATATCCATGCTCTTACTGCTCCTAATATTGCAACAACAATTAAATAAGCAGGAATAGTATCTATGGTTAATTGAAAAAGAGCTTTTAACCAACGGTTAAATAAATTTCCATCTTCTTTTTCTTCTTGTAGCCCAGGTAATTCTATATCATTATTAGTGTTTTCATTTTTTGAAAATTTAACTGCTAAGGATGAAATACCTAAAACTAAAATAAGTCCAATAACTATTCTAAATATTGCAAAGTTCCATCCTAAAACAAATCCCATAAATATAATAGTTGCTGGATTAAGAGTCGGATTTCCTAGGAAAAAAGCTAGTGCAGCATTAACTGATGCTGAAGATTTTCTAAGACCTACTGTAACTGGTGCAGCACAGCATGTACACATCATTCCTGGAAGAGCAGTAGTTCCAGCTGCTACTGTACTTTTAAGTGAATTACTTCCTATAAACTTTCTTATCCAATTTCTAGGTATTGCTACCTGTACCAATGAACCTAGTAATAAACCTAATATTACGGCCTTCCATACAGCTTTAAAATATGCAGACATATATCCTAAAGATGCGGCCAATGAAGGAGCTGGTGAAGCATTAGACTTTCCTGTAAGTATAGAAGCTCCAATAGAATGTTTTGAAGCTGCTACAAATGCCTTAGAATAATAAGGACTCCATTTCACATAAAATAACCCTACAATTGTTACAATTGCAAAAATTAAAATTAGTACTGTGTTATAATTTTGTTTTTTCGTTTCCATTTTTGTGTAAACCCCCCAGTTTTATTTTTATATTTAAAAATACTTAATTTTTCTCCAAAATAATCCTCCCAATATGCAAAATGCATGTTTTATTCCATTTTTCTTTTTTATGTTATCACAGCTTTTATTATAGTAGAAGTATTATTAGATCTTAAAATAAATAAAATTTATCTATAAGTAAAATGTATTAATAAAACACTTACATACAATATTTTAAAAATATGTTCTATATTAAAACATGACAAAATAAAAGAGCAAATACAATATGGTACTTACTCTTTTATATAAAACATTTCATTGCATTTAAAATTCAGCTCTCAGTCATATAGTAATTTTTATCATATCTATTTTAGTTTACACAAACCTGGGGATGTTCTTTTTATTGTTAGATCGACTTAAATTAATTTATAAAAGAAGTAGTTAGTTGTTTAATATACCTTAACATTGTTTCTGAGCACTCTTCAACACTAGAGGTTTGCTCATCATTCAATATTTTATTAAGCATACCTTGATACAAGAGTATGGTCATTTGATTAAGATCATTTAGGCATTCTGGTTTTAAATATCCATTATCTGCTATTATTTTTAGAAGAGCTAGGTTTCTCTCATATAAATTGCTCTTTAAAAGCATAGGAAGCAAATTCTCGGAATGATCCCCCAATTCTTCAGGAAAAATTGAGTAGTATTCTTCAATAATATTTGAGATAGAATTGCTGTGCTTCACAAAAAAAATATTATTATATATCTCTGGATTTGAAAAAGAATATTTACAAAAATATTTCCAAATTTCATAGTACTTATCAATATTATCATGAAGAGCGTTAATATATTGAGAAAGACTAAAAGTATATTCTCTTAAATGTCTTATAGAAGCATAAAGAATAAGTTCATCTAAATTTTCAAAGTAGTTATATAAGGTAGCACTATTGTATCCTGCCATATCAGCTACTTTCCTTATTGTTATAGATTGTACTCCTTCTTCATCCATAATTTTAGAAGCAGCATCAATAAAATAACTCATATTTCTGTGTTTCTTAATTGTTTTTTTAACCATATTTATCTCCAATGTTTAAAATATTAGTTTCTATTTAAGTAGTTAGATTAAAAAATAATTGCAATTAATTTTTAATTGCAATTTTACAATTATTCATTATACCATGAAATGCTAGAGTTCACAATAGACTAACTTAATCAAGGTATGTAATTAATTACCCAATATATTCCATACAATCGCGTTTTGAAATGCCACGGTTATTCTGAGAAAACTTGTTTATAATGGATGAACTATTAGATATGATAATGTCCCCCATGGCTTATTTACTGCATTTATTAGCATTTGAATATTTAATGGTTAGAAGCTTGTTGTGAACAAGAAAATTGGAATAAGTGGGACATTTTTGTGTGTAGTTCACAATTTTTTTACCAATATATAACAGTTTTTGTTAAACATAAAACCTGTTATAAAAATAACAAATAGAATCTATCAGAAAATTCAATCGCGATTATATTATAAATGCGATTGAAACATAATCATGACGGTGTTAAAATTAAAACAAATAGCGCTATTGTATTATGTAAACTGAGAATAATGTGTAAAGGTATAGATTAATTTATAAAAGGAGGTATAATTAATGAAACTTGAAATTGGAAACTTTCATGTTAAAGATGTCGTTTTTGGTGAAACAACAAACTATAAAGAGGGCATTTTAACAATTAACAAAAAAGAAGCTCTAGATTATGTATTGGAAGATGAACATATTACTGAGGCAGATCTTTTAATTGTAAAGCCTGGAGACAAGGTTCGTCTTGTCCCTGTAAAGGAAGCTATAGAATGTAGAGTTAAGGTTGATGGAACCACATTATTTCCAGGAGTAACTGGGGATGTAGCTCCAGTTGGAAATGGTCGTACACATGCACTTAAGGACTGCAGTTTGCTTGTAGTTGGTAAGCATTGGGGTGGATTCCAGGATGGATTAATAGATATGAGCGGTGAAGGAGCAAAGTATACTTACTTTTCACAACTGAAAAATATTGTCCTTGTTGGAGATACAGATGAAGATTTTGAGAAAAATGAACAACAGAAGAAAAATAAAGCTTTGAGATGGGCAGGACATAAACTGGCTGAATATATAGGAAGCTGTGTAAAGGATTTAGAGCCCGAAGATATTGAAACTTTTGAATTGACTCCTGTTACCAAAAGAGCTGAAGATGTTCAAAAGCTTCCAAGCGTTGTATTTGTTATGCAGCCTCAATCACAGATGGAAGAAATGGGTTACAATGATCTTGTTTATGGTTGGGATACAAACCATATTGTTCCTACATTTATGCATCCAAATGAAATTTTAGATGGAGCAATGATTTCTGGAAGCTTTATGCCAGTATCATCAAAATGGGCAACATATGATTTTCAAAATAATCCTACTATTAAAGAGTTATATGCAGAGCATGGAAAGACAATAAATTTTCTAGGTGTTATAATGTCAAACTTAAATGTTGCTTTGGATCAGAAAAACCGTGCAGCGTTGTTTGTAGCTCAAATGGCAAAGTCCTTGGGAGCAGATGGAGCTATAGTTTCTGAAGAAGGTTATGGTAATCCTGATGCTGATTTTATTGCATGTATTGTTGCACTAGAGGATGCAGGAGTTAAAACTGTAGGAATTACTAATGAATGTACAGGTAGAGATGGAGAATCACAACCTTTGGTTGCTCTTGATGAAAAAGCGGATGCTATAGTTTCTACTGGAAACGTTTCAGAACTTATAGAGCTTCCTCCTATGGAAACAGTAATTGGTGAACTTGAATCACTTGGTAGAGATGGATTGTCCGGTGGTTGGGCAAATGATGAAATACTTGGACCTTCTGTACGAAAAGATGGTTCAATAATTATGGAAAATAATGCTATGTTCTGTGGAGATCAAATTTGTGGATGGTCACCAAAGACAATGAAAGAGTTTTAGGGAGGTGGAATAATATGAAAAAGGCAATTTTATATATAAATCAATTCTTTGGACAAATAGGAGGAGAAGAAAAAGCTGATTTTGAACCTGAAATTAGAGAAGGACAAGTTGGACCAGCTTTGGCATTAAATGCACTTCTTAAAGATGCTGAAGTTACCCACACTATAATATGTGGTGATAACTTTATGGGATCTAATGAAAAGGAAGCAGTAAGCAGAATATTAGGCTTCCTTGAAGGAAAAGAATTTGATATATTCTTTGCAGGACCTGCATTTCAAGCAGGTAGATATGGAAATGCCTGTGGAGTTATATGTAAAGCAGTAAAAGAAAGATTTAATGTACCAGTAATATCATCTATGCATGTTGAAAATCCTGGAGTTGAGATGTTTAAGAAAGATGTATACATTTTCAAAGGCGGAAATAATGCAGGAAGAATGAAAAAAGACATGAAAGCCATGGCTGATTTTGGAAATAAAATATTGAATGGTGAAGAGCTTTTATGGGCAGATGCAGAAGGTTATTACGGAAGAGGTAAAAGACATCAGATATGGCTTGAATCCAAAGAACCTGCAGCTAAAAGAGTTGTAAAAATGCTCATTAAAAAGCTTAATGGTGAGGAATTTGAAACTGAACTTCCTATTCCTAAAAAGGATACAGTAGCTATAGCTCCTGCTATAAAGGACCTAAGTAAAGCTAATATAGCAGTAGTAACTTCAGGAGGAATAGTTCCAGTGGATAATCCTGACAGAATACAATCTGCATCTGCAACAAGATGGGGCAGATATGATTACTCCAAGATGGATAGATTGGAATCAGGAGTATTTAAAACAATACATGCAGGTTTTGATCCAGCTGCAGCAAATGCTGATCCTAATGTCATAGTTCCTTTAGATGCTTTAAGAGCATATGAAAAAGAAGGCAAAATAGGGAAAATTCATGAATATTTTTATTCAACTGTAGGAACTGGTACAACTCAAGGTGAAGCAGCTAGAATGGCCAAAGAAATTGTAGAGTATTTAAAAGGAGATAAAGTAGATGGAGTTATATTAACCTCCACCTGAGGAACTTGTACACGTTGCGGTGCAACGATGGTAAAAGAAATTGAAAGAGCTGGTTTCCCAGTTGTTCAAATGTGTAATTTAATTCCTGTAGCAACAACAGTAGGTTCAAATAGGATAGTACCAACCATTTCCATTCCATATCCACTTGGAAATCCTGCAGATTCTAAAGAGCAGCAATGGAAATTAAGATATCATAGAGTGGGTGTAGCTTTAGATGCCCTTGCAACTGATATTCAAGAACAAACTGTTTTTAAAGTAAAAATCTAAATCATTTACTCATTCGACGAAAGAAGAAGGAGTTTCATGTAACTAAATAGGTCTTGTTAAAATGAATGAGACCTATTTAGATTGATTTTGTGAAGGAGGAAAATTAATTATGTCAGATGAACAAAAGTCAAAAGATCGTTCGGTTCTGTATGTTTCTGCAGGTATAGCTTTGGTATTTGTAGCATTTAGTATAATCCTGCCTTCTCAAATGGCTAAAGCAGCCAATGGTGTGTTAGCATTTTTAACTACTAATTTCGGTTGGCTATATCTTATGTCAGTATTTATCTTTACAGTAGTTATATTTATTATTGCTCTCAGTCGTTTTGGTAATATCAAGCTAGGGGCGGATGATGAAAAACCAGAATTTACAACTTTCCAGTGGTTTACTATGCTATTTGGAGGGGGAATGGGTATTGGAATGGTTTTTTGGGCGATTGCTGAACCAATGACTCATTATATGTCACCACCGGTGGGGCAACCGGGGACTCCGCAAGCTATGCATGATGCTATGCGAATTGTATTTAATGATTTTGGCTTTCATGTTTGGATTATTTATGCGGTTTGTGGTTTAGCTCTGGCATATTTCCAGTATCGAAAAGGTCTTCCATGCTTAATCAGCTCGGCCTTTTATCCAATTCTTGGTGATCGTATTTATGGACCTATTGGTAAAACAATTGATATAATAGCGGTATTTGCTACGATATTTGGAGTAGCAACCAGCTTAGGATTAGGAGCTGCTCAAATTGCCACAGGGATACAATATATCTGGGGAATTACAGCGACACCTGGTATGACTGCTGTTATTATTGCAATTATGACAGCGATATTTACGCTTGCTACTGTATCTGGACTACATAAGGCAATGCAGGCTGTTGCTGATGTGAAGGTATGGCTTTCAATTGGATTTATGGTATTTATCTTCCTGTTTGGTGGAATGGTATTTATACTAAATACTTTCACTCATACGTTTGGTGATTATATTCAAAACTTTATGGGACAGAGTTTGTGGATGGGCAATATTGAATGGACTAAAGCCTGGCCGATATTCTACAGAGCTTGGTATATTGCATGGGCAGCGTTTGTAGGTCAGTTCATAGCACGTGTTTCCAGAGGTCGTACTATTCGCGAATTCATACTAGCGTCAGTCTTCCTGCCTGCAGGTTTCTGTCTTATATGGATTGCAATCTATGGTGGAGCAGCATTTAATCTAGATGCATTGTCACACGGTGCAATTCAGGCAGCAGTTAAAACTGATATTTCCACAGCTTTATTTGCAACGTTGCAGCATCTACCACTTTATATTATCACTGCGCCGCTTGCGATTGTACTGATCATTGCTTCCTTTGCTGGAGCTGCTAATTCAGCTACCTATGTACTGAGCATGTTTACATCTGGGGGAGACCAGAATCCAAGTAAAAAGCTATGTGGGTTTTGGGGAATTGCCCAAGGAGCTATCACAATAATGCTTGTTTTAGTAGGAGGAACAGCTGCTATAAAGACACTTCAAACGGCTTCAATTGCCGCTGCCTTTCCGTTTATGCTGATTATGCTTGTCATGTGCTACAGCATATACAAGGCTCTTCGGGAAGAGAAAGTTTAAAGAAGAAATAGTAGTATATAAAAATGGTGAACTAAAAGTAAATTTATATAAGTAGTAAGTAAATATTATTGAAATATTAAGAAAGAAGGTGCAATATGAATAATATTTATGATGTTATTATAATAGGTTCTGGTCCTGCCGGACTTTCTGCAGCCTTATATTCAGCAAGGGCTAAGATGAAAACTTTGCTACTAGAAAGAAGCAAGGCAGGTGGACAGATTGTAATTACAGATGAAGTTGCCAACTATCCAGGGTCAATAAAAGAGGCTACAGGTCCCAGCTTAATTGCCAGGATGGAAGAGCAGGTTGAGAGCTTTGGAGCAGAAAGAAAAAAAGATGAGATAAAAGAAGTAGATTTTACTGGAAAAATAAAAAGGCTCAAAGGCATTAATGAAGAATATCAGGCTAAAGCTGTAATCATTGCAACTGGAGCTACTCCAAGGCATATTGGATGTCCTGGGGAAAATCAGTTAATTGGTAAAGGCGTGTCTTACTGTGCAACCTGTGATGCAGAATTTTTTGAAGATCTAGAAGTTTTTGTAGTAGGGGGAGGTGATGCAGCTATTGAAGAAGCTCTTTATCTGACGAAGTTTGCTAAAAAGGTTACTATAGTTCATAGAAGAGATGAACTTAGAGCAGCAAAATCCATACAGGAAAAAGCCTTTAAAAATCCTAAAGTTGAAATAATGTGGAATAAAGTAATAACAGAATTAAAAGGTGATGGATTGCTTGAATCTGCTGTATTTAAAGATACAAAAACTGGAGAAATAAATGAATATTTCGCTGATGAAGAGGATGGAACATTTGGAGTATTTGTCTTTGTAGGTTATTTACCTATAAATGGTCTATTTAAAGATAAAATTACAATGAATAAGGCAGGCTATATTATAACAAATGATAAAATGGAAACTAATATTTCTGGAGTATTTGCAGCAGGAGATATTAGGGAAAAGCCATTGAGACAGGTAGTTACAGCTGCAGCAGATGGAGCAATAGCAGCTGTGGAGGCTGGAAAATATATAGAAAATAATTTTGAAGAGTAGAAGGTGGAGTTAAAATGGTAATTTTGGATAAAAATACATTTAAGGATGAAGTCTTGGAAACTAAGGGTTATGTACTTGTAGATTATTTTGGAGACGGTTGTGTACCTTGTCAAGCATTGATGCCTGATGTGGAGGAACTATCAAAGCAGTATGGTAATCAGGTAAAGTTTTGTAAACTAAATACTACAAAAGCTAGAAGATTAGCTATTTCTCAGAGAGTACTCGGCCTTCCAACAATTGTTCTTTATAAAGATGGAGAAAAGATTGAAGAAGTTGTAAAGGACGATGCTAATAAAGAAAATATTGAGGCAATGATTAAAAAGCATATAAATATTTAACATAATTAAGGAGGAAAAGATATGAGTTTATTAGAAGGAAAAAAAGTAATTGCAATAGGAGATAGAGATGGAATTCCAGGTCCAGCTATAGAAGAATGTGTTAAAAGTGCTAAAGGAGAAGCAATATTTGTTTCAACAGAATGCTTTGTTTGAACAGCCGCTGGAGCTATGGATCTGGAGATCCAACAAAGAGTAAAAGATTTAACTGAAAAATATGGCCCAGAAAATGTAATTGTAATTTTAGGAGGAGCAGAAGCAGAAGCATCAGGACTTTCAGCAGAAACAGTATGTGCTGGAGATCCAACATTTGCAGGACCTCTTGCTGGAATAGCATTAGGACTTGGTGTATATCATGCAGTAGAACCTGAAGTTAAAGCAGAATTCGATCCAGCTGTTTATGATGAACAATGTGGAATGATGGAAATGGTTCTTGATGTGGATGAAATTATTAGTGAGGTAAAAACTGTTAGAGACAGTTATTCAAAATATAACAAATAGTCCATATAACATTTAATAATTAGAAAAAATTAGAAAATGGCATGCAGAAATGTATGCTATTTTCCAGCATATATTAATTGAAATTATTAAGGAGGGTTTTTAATGAGTTTTCCAGTAATCAAAAATGCTGCCTATGTATTAGTAAATGCACCGGATATGACAATACATAATGGTACTACTCAAACATTAGAAAGAGAAACGAATCCAGAGTCAGAGTATTTAAAAGAAATGCCGAATCACTTAAGATCATTTGAGGATGTAGTTGGTTATGCACCAAATCAAACTTATATAGGAAATATGACTCCAGAAGAATTAAGTGAAAGAAAAAGACCTTGGTATGATGAAAAAATTGATGGTGCATCAAGGTTTGGTAAGTTTGGAGAAATAATGCCTGAAGATGAATTCTATGGACTAATTAAGGTAAGTGATGTATTTGATCTTGTCTTGTTAGAAAAGAATTTTACTGAAACAGTTAGAGAAAAGTTTAAGGCACGTCCAATTTTAAGTAAGAAAGCAGATGAATTAAAGGAAGGTGTTTGTCTAGCTGATATAGAGAAATTGGTAGAAGATCATGTAGCTGAAGGTTTATATTTAAATGATAAACTTGTAGGATGCGTAAAAAGAGCACATGAATTTGATAAAAATTTAACTTCACATATAATTGTTGAAAATTTATCAGTTAAAGCATCAGGAGTTCTTGCTCTAATGCATTTAGTTGAAAATTCAGGAATAGATGTAAATGAAGTAGAATATATGATTGAATGTTCAGAAGAAGCTATTGGAGACATGAATCAAAGAGGCGGTGGAAATATAGCCAAAGCTTGTGGTGAAATTGCAGGAATCAAAGGTGCTACTGGTATAGACATGAGAGGTTTTTGTGCTGGCCCTTCACATTCAATAGTTAATGCAGCTGCATTAGTTAAAGCAGGAGTTTATAAGAATGTCATTGTGTTTGCTGGTGGTTCCACTGCTAAGCTTGGAATGAATGGTAGAGATCATGTTAAAAAGGGATTGCCTGTTTTAGAAGATTGCTTAGGAGGATTTGCAATACTAATATCTGAAAATGATGGTGTAAGTCCTGTAATAAGAACAGATGTTATAGGAAGGCATAGTATATCTCATGGTGCTGCACCACAGGCAGTATTGGAAGCATTAGTTTTAGATCCATTAACTGAAAATGGATTAAAGATTACTGATGTTGATAAATTTGCGCCGGAACTGCAGACTCCAGACTTAACTGAACCTGCAGGGGCAGGAGATGTTCCAACTCAAAATTACAAGATGATAGGAGCTCTTGCAGTAAAAAATGGGCAGCTAGATAGAAAAGAACTGCCAAACTTTGTAAAACAACATGGATATCCAGGATATGCGCCAACACAAGGGCACATACCATCAGGAGTTCCTATAGTTGGTCATGGTATTGAACATATAATGTCAGGAAAATTAAATAACTTTATGTTAATAGGAAAAGGAAGCTTGTTCTTAGGAAGAATGACTAACTTGTTTGATGGAATATCAATATTAGTAGAAAAGAATTCTGGTATTGTAGATGATACTAATACGGTTTCAAAAGAAGAAATTAAGAGCATGATAGCTGAAGAATTTAAGAAATTTGCTGCTCAAATGATGGAAGAATAACAAGTAGTCAGTTTTGACATAGAAAAGAAAATTTCTAGTTAAACATTGCAAATTGAAAAATGAATACTAACAAAAAGGAGGGAGCAGCGTGGAGCAAACTAAAAAAGTAATTTCAGAAGTATTTAATGAAATAGCTGATGGAATAATAAGTGGAAACTTCGGAAAAAGAGTTAAAATTGGATTAACCACTTTTGGTTCAGAACATGGTGTGGACGAGATGATTAAAGCTGCAGCACTTGCCAAGAGCAAATATGGTGATTTTGATATAGTTTTAATAGGACCTAAAGTTGAAGGAGACTTTGAAATAGTTGAGGTTAGTGATGCTGAAGAAGGCCATAAAAAAATGGTAGAGTTGTTAGATAATAAAGTAATAGACGGATGTGTCACTCAGCATTTTGATTTTCCTATAGGAGTTTCAACAGTTGGAAAAGTTATTACTCCAGGGTTAGGAAAAGAAATGATAATTGCTACAACTACAGGAACAACAGCTACCCATAGAGTTGAAGGAATGATTAAAAATACTATAAATGGAATAGCCGTTGCAAAAGCTTGCGGAATAAAAGATCCTAAGATTGGCATATTAAATGTAGATGGAGCTAGAGGAGTTGAGAGAGCACTTAAAGAACTGCAAAGCAGAGGATATAAGTTTTCTTTTAGTGAATCTTTAAGAGCTGATGGAGGTTCAGTCATGAGAGGAAATGACCTGCTGGCAGGAACACCTGATGTTATGATTTGTGACTCCTTAACAGGTAACTTGCTTGTAAAGATATTTGCATCATTTACAACAGGAGGAAATTATGAAACTACTGGATATGGATATGGTCCAGGAGTAGGAGAAGGCTATGATAAGATAATTAATATAGTATCTAGAGCATCAGGAGCTCCATTAATTTGTGAAGCATTAAAATATTGTGCACTTTCTGCAAAAAATAATTTATTGCAGCTTGCTGATATTGAATATAAAAATGCCAATAAAGCAGGTTTAAAAGAAATAATAGGAAAAATCCTTGAAAAGGAAAAGCCTGCAGCTGCAGTAGAAGAAGTTAAGATTCCACCTAAAAAAGTAGTAACTTATGGGATACCTGGAATTGATATTCTTGAGCTTGAAGATGCTTGTAAGTCACTTTGGAAGGAAGGAATATATTCTGAGAGTGGAATGGGCTGCACTGGACCAATAGTTTTGGTAAGTGAAGATGAAAGCGAAAACGCTATTAATGTACTTGTAAAGAATGGATTTAAATAGTATTATACACAAACACGGTGGATAGAATAAATACTTTTCATAAGTCTAAAGCTCAGTATCTTAAAAGTCTAAGAATTATTGGTAAACTCATACATGAAACATATCAAAGATACTAAGACTTTATAAAATACTGAGCTGAGGCTTATGTCAAAGGTATTTAAATATGTCTTTTAGAATGTTAATATATTTCTTTACATAAGTTAAGTGTCTGTTGGGATTATCTATGTATTGAGATAATTCATGTTGTCATAGTTTCAGTAAGAAAGTCTAGCAGGTTTATAGAAAAGTTCTTTATATATAAATTAAGAATAAGGTGATTTTTATGAAAGAAAAAATAAGAATATGGACTAGGCAGGATAAGAATATTCTTGATGTTTTGGAAAAGGAACAAAGATATATTGTAAAAAGAGAATATATAGAAAACAAACTGGAAAACTGTGCAAAATATTATTTTGAAGTGTATTCTTGGTACACTATGAAAGCAAGTGAAATAGTTCCAATACCTAACGACGTAAAATATCCTATATGGGTTTCAATAACTCCTGATTTTATGCTTCAACGAACCCCTGGTACTGTTATATTAGAGCTTTTAGTAGATAAGGATTTGGTCATTGTGACGGATACAGAAAAATGGGGTAGAGTAGTGAATTTATGGTATGTTCCATTAAGTAAGGAAGATGAAGAAGAATACGATAAAAAACTTAATAATTATGGAATATCAAATTGTTCAAATGCATATATAAGCGGTTTTTACCCTCATCTTAAAAGTGAAATAATTAAAAGTTGGAGTAGATTATTTGACAATTCTTATTCATTGTCAAATTTAAAGCAGGGTACAATTTGGGAGGTGAAAAAGGAATGGGTTCAAAAAGTAATAAGGTAATACTATATACTTCCCAAAGTCCAGAGGTTATTAAAGCGTTAATGGAAAATAAGGTATGCTATGTAAAAAGAGAATTCATTGTAAAAAAGTATCAGGAGATTTCAAGAATATTTTTAGAGGCATATAATTGGTATATAAATAAAGCACAAAATATTGTAAAAAAGCCTGAACATGCTGAGTATCCATTTTGGACACATAATAAAATAGATTATGCTGGATCGTATCCAGGCAATTACCTGCTTTCTTTGGAAGTGCCGGTAGAAGAATGTGTTTTTTTTAGAGCTGAAGATTGGAATAAGATTTTAAATCTAAAATATTTAGCTGCTGATGAAAAGGATGAAAGAATTCACAAGGATATGTTAGCAAAGTTTAATATTTCAATTGAGTCAGACATAGTTACCAAGCCTTTTTATCCAAATTTAAAATCAAAAGTAAAAAAAAGCTGGGATAATTTATTTAAATATCATCAGCTAATAAAGTCTGGAGCTATGAAGGAAAAAAATTTACAAGCAGGCTTATGGGAGCTTAAAAAAGAATGGATTATTGATATTAAATCTTCCTTTTAATGAATAACTAAAAAACATTTGCTTAAAGTATTATACAGCAAGAATTAATGAAGCGTACCATAAAATCCTATTTGTGTAAAAGAACAAAAATTGATGAATAATCATGTAATCAGGAGGACATTTTAATGGAGTTTAATCAAATAGAAGCATTTATTAATGTAGCAAAGTTTAAAAGCTTTTCTAAGGCTGCGGACTCAATTTTTTTATCACAACCTGCTATAAGTGCTCATATAGCTAGTTTAGAAAAAGAATTAAAGGTACAATTATTTAACCGAACATCTAGAGAAGTATTTCTAACACCTGCAGGGGAGTCATTTCTAAAATATGCTATAGATATTTTAAATTCCCGTGATAAAGCTATCTATAATCTTGCAAAGTTTAGTGGAACAGTTAGTGGAAAGCTTAGGGTATCAGCAAGTACTGCCCCTTGTAATAATATATTGCCTTCTTTAATAAAAGATTTTCATCAGCAATACCCTGATGTTTCATTTGATGTTGTAGAAGAAAGCTCTGATAAAATAATTAAAGATATTATAAAATTTAATTGTGAAATAGGCTTTGTAGGTAAATTTGTTAATGATGAAAAGATTAGGACTTATAGTATCATGGAAGATGATCTAGTTGTAATATCTCCGTCAGATTTTAATTTCCCTGATATCATAGACATAGACTTTCTACTTAAATATAAATTTATATTAAGAGAACCAGGATCTGCAACTCGTAAAGCCTTTGAAGACATTCTAAAAAAACAAGGAATAGATGTTTCAAGTATAGATGTGTATTTTGAAGTGAACAATCTAGATGCACTTTATAAGTTTGTAAAAAATGGTCTTGGGATATCCATAGTTTCAAAAAACACATTTAAAGATTATATATCATTAGGATTCATAAAAGAAAGCTGTATAAAAAACCTTTCTCTTAAAAGATATATTTATTTAATTGTTAGTTCTAAGAGAACTCTTACTCCTGCTGCAAATGCTTTTTTTAATCTATGTAAGAGGTGTTATAAGTTCTAATAAATATTGGAATTATATGTTAACATATAATATTGTCTTTTATATGTGGTAATTGTTCGTACATAAAACCATTAAATGAATTAGGGAGGTGCAAATGTGAAAGTTTACTTAGATAACTCTGCAACTAGTTATCCAAAACCAGAAGATGTTTATTATTCTGTTTTTAATTATATGAAAAATATAGGTGCAAATCCAGGCAGAGGTGGATATGCTAATGTTTTAGAAGGAGACAGAATTATATTTAGCTGTAGGGAAGCTTTAATGAAGCTTTTTAATTTTAACAAACTTGAAAATGTAATTTTTACGTCAAATATAACTGAATCACTTAATATATTATTAAAAAGTGTCATAAAAGAAGGATGGCATATTATTACTTCATCTATGGAGCATAATTCAATTTTAAGACCACTTTCTAATCTGAAAGAAACTAAACACATTGATCTAGATATAATTGAATGTCCAGAAAGTGGAATTCTCAATATTGAGGATTTTAAAAAAGCTATTAAGCTTAACACTAAGCTAGTAGTTTTAACTCATGCTTCTAATATAATAGGCAGCATTCAACCTTTAAAAGAAGTGGGCAAAATTTGTCAGAAAAAAGGTATTTATTTTATAGTAGATTCTGCTCAGAGTGCTGGCGCTATACCTGTAGACTTTTCTGAAATAGGCTGCAATGCATTAGCTTTTACAGGACATAAGTCTCTTTTAGGTCCTCAAGGGACAGGTGGCTTTTTAATTGATGATGATTTAAATAAAGAAGCTTCACCTTTTATTGAAGGTGGTACAGGAAGCCTGTCAAAAAGTATAACCCAACCTGACTTTCTTCCTGATAAATTTGAAAGTGGAACATTAAACGCACCTGGTATAGCTGGATTACTTGCAGGGATTAATTATATAACTAAAGCAGGAATTTTGTCAATCCAAGAAAAAGAACAACAGCTTTGCCAACATTTTATTGATGGACTTTTAAACATACCTTCTATTAAAGTCTATGGTTCTAAAGATGCATCTTTAAGAACCCCTACTATTTCTATAAATTCAACTAAAATTAATAATGCCGAATTAGGATTTGTTTTAGATAGAGATTACGGAATAATGGCTAGATCAGGATTACATTGTGCACCTTTAGCTCATAAAACTATAAAAACTCTTGCTGAAGGAACTTTAAGATTTAGTTTAGGGCCATTTAACGACAAAAAAGATATTGACTACACTTTATATGCACTAAACTTAATATTAGGATCTGTCTAAAAAAGATGTCAAAGGTTTCACATCTTAAAATTTTCATAGTGGTAGCTTGTTGAAAAGGCCACATTTACTGTTGACTGATTCTAAAGTTATATTTTTTAATTTTTGGCAATAATTTATAAGTGAAAAAGAGAAGTAAAGTGTGAAATTTTAGTAGGAGGTGTCAATGTGGCTCAAAAAAGACTTACAGAGTTAAGTAAAACTTCAGGATGAGCGGCAAAAATAGGGCCGGAGACCCTGTCAAAAATATTAGGTAAGTTACCTAAAATGGAAGATAAAAATTTAATAGTGGGAATAGAGACCTCTGATGATGCGGCTGTCTATAAGGTAAATGATGAAATGGCAGTTATACAAACATTAGATTTTTTTACCCCAGTAGTTGATGATCCTTATACTTTTGGGCAAATTGCTGCAACAAATTCTATAAGTGATGTATATGCAATGGGTGGAAAACCGACAGTAGCTTTAAATATAGTGTGTTTTCCAAATTGTTTATCTATAGATATTTTAGGGGAAATATTAAGAGGGGGAGCAGATAAGGTAATTGAAGCAGGAGCAGTAGTTATTGGTGGTCATACGGTAGAGGATGATGAACCCAAATATGGATTATCTGTAATGGGAATAATCCATCCAGATAAAATTCTTAAAAATTTTGGTTCGAAAGTAGGAGAGGATGTTATTATAACAAAGCCCTTAGGAACTGGAATAATAAACACTGCTATAAAAGGAGGAATGGCATCAAAGAAAGCTTATGATGAAGCTGTAAAAGTTATGACTACTTTAAATAAATATGCGAGTGAAATAATTGTAAATTATAATATTTCAGCTTGCACAGATATAACGGGTTTTGGACTTATGGGGCATGGATATGAAATGGCCGAAGCTTCAGGTGTCACTTTTAAATTATATAAGGATAAAATACCTTATATAAAAGAGTCAAAAGAGTATGCAGAAATAGGACTTGTACCAGCAGGAACTTATAATAACAGAAAATATATAGAAGGTAAATTTGAGTTTAGAGATACTCCAGAATGGATGAAAGATATATTATTTGATCCTCAAACCTCGGGTGGGCTTTTAATAACTTGTTCAAAAAAGGAAAGTCCTAAAATAATAGAGGAACTTTCAAAATTGGAATTACCATCAGCGATTATTGGGGAAGTAATAGTTAAGCAAGAAGAGGGCTATATAATAGTAGAATAAGTCTAAGAGGCAGAACAATCAAAGAAAATGGTACTCAAGATTCAAGATGCAATTTCAAAGGCGATGGCTTAAGTGGATAATCTTTCTATTAATTCTAATAGTCTGTTGAACTTAATGTCTAAAAGTGTATATAACGATTATGAAATTATGCTTGAGGTAGCAGATAAATGCAATGAGGATGCAAAATTTTAGAATAGTTTAGAAGGTGGAAATAAAATGGAAAAGAATCAACTGTTAAGAGATCTACCAAAGATAGATGAACTTCTAAAAGAAGATATAGTAAACAATGAACTAAAATTTACAATGAGAACGATTGTTGTTGAGACATTAAGAGAGGCTATAGATAACTATAGAGAGCTTATATTAAGTGGCAGTATAGATGAATATTCAAAAGAGAATATATTAAAAAGCTTTTTAGAACTTTTAGAAGAGAAGAAAGGTTCAAAATTTAAAAAAGTTATAAATGCTGCAGGAGTTATTATACATACTAATCTAGGGAGATCACTATTAGCTAAAAAGGCTTTAGAGAATGTTGTAAATGTGGCTGATAACTATAATAACCTGGAATATGATTTGAAGAAAGGACAAAGGGGTTCAAGGTATAGCCACGTTGAAGAACTCATTAAGAGAGTGACGGGAGCAGAAGCTGCTATGGTTGTAAATAATAATGCAGCTGCAGTTATGCTGGTGTTGAATACTTTGTGTAAGGATAAAGAAGCAATTGTATCTCGAGGGCAGTTAGTTGAAATAGGAGGTTCTTTTAGAGTGCCAGATGTTATGAGATTTAGTGGAGCAAGGCTTGTAGAAGTTGGAACAACAAATAGAACCCATTTATATGATTATGACAATAATATAAATGAAAATACTGGTGTTTTACTAAAAGTACATACATCTAATTTTAAAATTCTAGGATTTACAGAGGATGTATCTTTAGAAGAATTGGTTAAGCTAGGGTATGAGAGTAAAATACCTGTAGTAGAAGATATAGGAAGCGGTACATTAATAGATTTTTCAAAATATGGATTTACACATGAACCTACAGTTCAGGAAAGTATTAAAAAAGGTGTAGATGTAGTTACTTTTAGTGGAGATAAGATGCTTGGGGGACCACAGGCAGGAATAGTTATAGGTAAAAAAGTATATATAGATAAAATGAAAAAAAATCAACTTACGAGGGCATTGAGAATAGATAAAATGACACTTGCTGCATTAGAGGGAACACTTAAGTATTATTTAGATGAAAAAGAGGCTATAGAAAACATACCTACATTGCATATGATACTAAGCCAAAAGAGTGATCATAAAAAAAGGGCACAAAGGCTTAAAGAGGAACTTGAAAGCAAAATTAAAAACTTTAAATTTGCTTTAGAAGAAGATTATTCAATAGTAGGTGGAGGTTCAATGCCTACAGAAAAAATAGATACATATGTTATAAAGGTAGAAAGTGATAAGTTTTCTCCACAAGAATTAGAAAAAAAATTAAGAGAAAATAAAACTCCTATAATAATTAGAATTTCAAATAATGAGGTTATATTAGATGTAAGAACTATTTTTGATAAAGATTTTGATATAATAGTAAATGCTTTTATTTTTTTAGATTAAAAGAGAGGTAGTAATGTATATGAAACATATTATAATTGGAACAGCAGGACATATAGACCACGGAAAAACCACTCTTATAAAAGCTTTAACCGGTAGAGAAACAGATACTCTTAGAGAGGAAAAAGAAAGGGGAATATCTATAAATCTTGGATTTACTTTCTTTGATCTGCCATCGGGTAAAAGAGCAGGAATTATAGATGTGCCAGGGCATGAAAAGTTTATTAAAAATATGTTAGCAGGAATAAGCAGCATAGATATAGTTATTTTAGTAATAGCTGCAGATGAAGGAATAATGCCTCAAACAAGAGAACATTTTGAAATTCTTCAATTATTGGACGTTAAAAAAGGTATTGTTGTCATTACAAAGTCAGATTTAGTAGATGAAGAATGGTTATCAATGGTAAAAGAAGATATAAAAAATGAATTTAAGGGGACTTTTTTAGAAAATGCTCCAATTCATTCAGTATCTTCTAAGACTGGTGTTGGATTAGATGATTTGATAGGAGATATAGACAAATTTACAGAAGAAGCAGAAGCTAAAGACGTGCAAGGGCATTTTAGGCTTCCGGTAGATAGGGTATTTACGATAAGTGGATTTGGAACAATAGTGACAGGAACAGTTATAAGTGGATCCATTAAGGAAGGTGAAATAATAGAAATTTACCCAACAAAGCTTGTATCTAAAGTAAGAGGAATTCAAGTGCATGATCAGTCTGTAAAAGCTGCTGAAGCAGGACAGAGATGTGCTATAAATATATCAAATGTAAAGGTAAGTGATGTTAAAAGGGGAGATGTAATATCTGTTGAAAATTTAATGGAACCATCCTTAATGGTTGATTGTAAATTATATTATTTAAAAAGTGCATTAAAACCCTTAGAAAATAGGCAGAGAGTAAGGCTTTATCATGGGACAAGTGAGATCATATGCAGAGTTGTTATATTAAATAAAGATCAGGTGGAGCCAGGAGAAGAAGCATATGTGCAGCTAAGGTTAGAAAAACCTCTAACTGCTCAAAGAAATGATAGATATGTAATACGAAGCTATTCACCTATGAATACTATAGGAGGTGGATCTATAATTGAGCCGCTTGCTAAAAAAGCAAAACGATTTGACCAAGAATATATTGAAGAGTTAAAGATAAAGGAAAGTGGAAAGGCTGAAAGTATATTAGAAAATACTATTAAAAACCTAAGTAAGGAATATCCAAGGATCACAGACATATTAAAATCATTGGGGAAAAATGAGGAAAATATTGAGGAAAAGCTAGAAAAATTAATAAGTGAAAATAAAATAGTGAAATTTGACAGAGGAGATAAAGCAATTTACGTTCATAGATGTTTTATTAATAAAAAAATAGCTGAAATAATTAATATACTTGGTAAATACCATAAGGAAAACCCACTTAAATGGGGGATATCTAAAGAAGAAATAAAAAATAAAGTGTTCGGGAAATCACTGAATCAGAAAACCTATGGTCAGATAATGGATTTGCTAGTAAGTGAAAAATTATTACTTATACATGGCAATTTTATTTCACTTCCAGACTTTAGTATAACTTATACTAAAGAGCAAAAATTAATAAGAGAACACATTATAAAATCTTTTAAAGCTGGTAAATTTTCACCTCCTAAATATAATGAACTTGAGACAAAAGAGAAGGATACTAAAAACTTTAGGATGGTATTTGATTCTATAGTTGATGAAGGTATTTTAGTAAAAGTATCAGAGGATTGTTTCTTTTTGTTAGAAGATTACAGAAAGGTTAAAGAATTAGTTATAAATATTATAACTAATAATGGAAGTATGACTTTAGCAGAACTAAGAGATGAGTTAAATACAAGCAGAAAATATGCTGAGGCACTAGCAGGACATTTTGACAGTATAAAGTTAACTAAAAGATTAGGAGATAAGAGGGTGCTTTGTTAATACTAAAGAATTATAAAAAAAGCTACTTTGATTTAGTAAACAGTTTAATTATATTATAGCTGTATCATAAAATGTAATATAATTAATCACATAAAGTGATAAGAAAATAGACGAAAAATGTTGACATAATAAATGGTACATCTTATAATATTTTATGTAATTAAATATGGGAGTAGATAGGTTCTGGTGTTCCTGGCGGTCTTCAAAACCGTTCTGTCGTGCTAAGACCATGACGGGTGGGTTCGATTCCCACATATTCCCGCCATTAATAGAATATCAAGACATCTAGTAAATTTGTAAAGTTTACTAGATGTCTTTTTATTTAGTAGAAATTTAAAACTTTTTTAATTCAACGTGTATACAGCAATTTACTAAAATTATGTTGAATTTGATTAGTAATAATTAAAAATCTATTATAAAGTGTTATATGGTTAAATATTACAATTACCTGTTATGTCAAGAAGAAATTAGTTTTTTTGTTTTCCAAAAATTGGACAAGTATAAAATATTAGTATAGAAGTGTTAATATTTATAATTTTTTCAAATTTGACGTAATAATAGCAAGGCTGTATAATCAAGTCAGTTATTGTTGAAAGATTAAAAGCCAATGCAAATGATATGGTTTTCATAATATAATTTTAGCATAATAATATTTCATGGAATACTTATATTATTATTTTTTTGTGTAGAATGGAGGAGTAAAATTGATAGTTATAGAGAACCTTAGCAAAAATTATGGAAAATTGAATGTTTTAGACAAAATCTCATTAACTATTAATGATGGAGAAATCTTTGGGTTAGTTGGAAGAAGCGGTGCAGGAAAATCTACATTATTAAGATGTATTCAACAAGATTTCAATCTCCGAAATATGTAAATATGGTAATTAATCGTTTAAAAGCAGTGAGAGAAGCAGTAGGATCGAATGTAGATATAATTATGGAAAATCATTCATATATTGATGCACAAGTAGCTGTTCAAATTGGGTCACTTGCAAAAGAATATGGAATATTATTTTTTGAAGAACCATGTACACCAAACCCTAAAATGAATAAGTTTGTATGTGATAAATTGAATATTCCTATTGCACAAGGTGAACGTATATATACAAGGTGGGGATATGCTCCATATTTTGAGAATAATTCAATTCAATTAATACAGCCAGACTTGGGAAATTGTGGGGGGATTACAGAAGGGAAAAAAATATGTGATTTAGCACATATTTATGATGTAGGCGTTCAGATGCATGTTTGTGCAAGCCCATTATCTACTGCAGTAGCCTTGCATTTAGAAGCAGTTATTCCTAATTTTACAATTCATGAACATCATGTATATAATTTACATCAATACAATAAGCAATTATGCGTTTATGATTACCAACCTAAAAATGGATACTTTGAAGTACCTGATTTGCCGGGTATTGGAAACGAATGGTCTGATTATGTATTTAAAAATAGTAGTTTAGTTACAATAAAGTAATAGATATTCTTTATAGCTATTGATTTTTAAGCAATTCTTGAAATCCTTCAAATCACAAAAATTAATACATAATGAGACAATAATGGCATGGAAGCTAACAAAAGAGTTAATTTTAGAATATTTTGACTGGTTTGAAGAAAATGGAATATGTGAACAATTAGAAATATAGAGAAAGTTAGGGGATACAGCAAGATGATTAAGATTGAACATTTAAAAATGCAATTTGGACAATCTGTTATTTTAAAAGATATTAATATTGAGATAGGAAAAGGTGAGGTCATAGTATTGATTGGCCCATCAGGTACAGGTAAGTCCACATTTCTTCGTTGTCTTAATTTTTTAGTAAAGCCTACAGAAGGTAAAATTACAATTGATGGTTTTACTGTGGATGCTAAAACTGCTTCTAAAAAAGATGTTTATAGATTAAGGCAAAAAACATCCATGGTTTTTCAAAATTATAATTTATTGAAAAATAAAACTGCTATCCAAAATATTATGGAACCTATGGTAACGGTACAAAAGAAAAGCAAAAAGGAAGCTGAAGAGACAGCTGTTGCTTTACTTAAAAAAGTAGGACTTTTAGAAAAAAGGGATGCATATCCCAAAGAAATGTCTGGTGGGCAACAACAAAGAATAGGAATTGCAAGAGCAATGGCTGTGAATGCAAATGTGATTTTATTTGATGAACCTACATCTTCTTTAGATCCTGAATTAGTTGGAGAAGTGTTAACTGTGATTAAACAATTGGCAGCAGAGCATAACAAAACAATGCTGATTGTAACTCATGAAATGAAGTTTGCAAAAGAGGTTGCTGATAAAATGATTTTTTTAGAGGATGGTTATATTGCAGGAATGGGAACTCCTAAAGAAATATTTGAAAATTGTACAAATGAGAGAATTAGAAAATTTGTAAATACAATGACAGCAAATAGTATGGGGGATAAATAAATGAATTTTGATTTTCAATGGTTTATTAATCTGTTTCCAATTGTTTTACCATCATTAAAATTAACAATTGAAATATCTCTAGTATCATTAATATTTACATTATTGTTATCTGTTGTAATATCAATTATAAGATATTATAAAGTATGGGGATTATACCAATTATTTGGTGTATATATTACGTTTTTTAGAGCAACACCACTTGTAGCACAACTATTTATGTTGTATTTTGGTCTTCCTTGTGTAATTCCAGCACTAAAATCTATGACAGCATTCCAAGCAACTGTAATTGCTCTTACATTAAATACAGCTTCTTTTATGGCAGAAACTTTAAGAGCAGCTTTAGAATCTGTGGAAGTAGGACAACTAGAAGCTTGTTATTCAATGAGTATGACAAAATATCAGACAATGATGCGGGTTGTTTTACCACAAGCATTTGTTGTAGCACTACCTTCTCTTGGAAATCAATTTATCGGCATCATTAAAGGGTCTGCATTAGGATTTACAGTAGGTCTTGCAGATATAATGGCAAAGGCAAAAACGGAAGCTGCATTAACCCTGCGCTTTTTTGAAGCATATTTATGTGTAACTTTAATTTATCTAGTAATTGTAATTTTTGTAGAAAAAATTCAAAGATTAGTAGAGAAAAGAATTCAAAAATTTTGTTAAAAAATGAGGGGGAAAAATATGAAAAGTATTAAGAAAATATTTTCACTTGCAGTATGTGCTTGCATGATTTTTGGTATGACTGCATGTGGAAGTACAAAAAATGATTCACAAAAGAAAGAAGAAGCTAAAGAACCTACAAAAATTATTGTAGCATCTGGTTCATCTTCGGTACCTAATTCATATGTAGAAAATGGTGTACATAAGGGACATGAAGTGGATATTTGGAATGCTATTTCTGCTAAAACTGGTATTAAAGTTCAATTTGTAACTGGTGATTTTGATACTCTATTTGGATACTTGGATTCTGGTAAAGCAGATACAGTAGGAAATACCATTACAATTAATGCTAAACGTAAAGCTAAGTATGATTTTTCAGAACCATATGCATATATTCCAGAAAAATTAGTTGTACATTCAGATAAGACTAATATTAAAAAATTGAAGGATATATCTGGTATGACTTGTGGATTTTCATCAGGTTCAAATGGTGGAAACCTATTTAAACAAATTGCTAAAGAACAAGGAATTAAGATCAAATTAGTTACATATGATAGTTCTGATTTATTATTTGAAGCTTTTCGTCAAGGAAAAGTTGATGCTATGATTTACTCTGCAGGTGAAGCGGCATATAAAATTAAAAATGGACTTCTTGATGCAAGAATGGTTGAAGAAAATGTTACAGTTGGAGCAAAAGCATACCCATTCGTAAAAGGTAATGCCAATTCAGAAAAATTAAACAAGGTTGTTACGAAGGCTATTCAAGAAATGAAGAAGGACGGTACATTATCAAAGATTTATCAAAAGTGGTATGGACAGGACTTTAGTGAGAAACCGAAGGATGCTAAAATAGCTAATTAATTCTACATGATAGTAAAGATTAATGATGAGGAAGTGTTGTAACTTGTTAAAGTATGTTGAAAGAAAACAAACCGATAGTAAAAAGTGGGATGGATTGGAGGCTATGTTTGGAGCTTCAGATCTAATGCCACTATGGGTTGCAGATATGGATTTCAAAGTAGCTGACTGTGTTGTTGAAAAACTTAAAGAGTATTTAGATTTTGGTGTTTTGGGGTATTATAAACAACCTGAGAAGTATAAGCAGGCTTTTATAAATTGGGAGCAAACTTATCACGGATACACAGTTAAGAAGGAATGGCTTCGCTATTCTCCAGGTGTTGTTCCTGCTATTAATTGGTTCATACAGTTACTTACAGAGAAGAAGGATTCTATTATTGTTTTAACACCTGTATATTATCCATTTTTAGATGCTGTAAAGAATAACGGCAGAAATCTGATAGAAAGCGATTTAATTAATGAAGGTGGAAATTACACTATTGATTTTAAAGACTTTGAAGATAAAATCATAGAAAACCATGTAAAGCTATTTATACTTTGTTCACCACACAATCCTGTAGGCAGGGTTTGGAAAAAGAATGAACTTAAAAGTCTCATGAATATCTGCAAAAAACATGATGTAAAGGTAATTTCAGATGAAATTCATCAGGATATTGTAATAGATGAAAATAAGCATATCCCGGTGGCTACACTAGGAGATTATGACTCTATGCTTGTTACACTTACAGCTGGAACGAAAACTTTTAATCTTGCTTCATGTAAAAATTCTTTTGTTATTATACCAGATTCTCAAATTCGAAAAGCCTTTGATACTTTTGTACAATGTATCCGTATTCCAGATGGAAATGCCTTTGGATATATTGCAGTACAAAGTGCCTATGAAAAGGGAAGAGCATGGTTAGAAGCAGTATTGCATCAAATTGAAGAAAATTATTTATATATTAAGAAAAAGCTTCATGAGGAACTTCCTCTTGCTGAAGTATCTCCTTTAGAGGGAACTTACTTGCTCTGGATTAATCTGGGTAAGTACATAGAGGGCAATGAACTGGAAAGTTTTATTAAAGAAAGATGCAAACTTGCTTTAGATTTTGGAGTATGGTTTGGAGGGGAACGTTTCAATCAGTATGTAAGAATGAATATTGCTACGTCAAAAGAAAATATAATTAAAGCTGTTGAACAACTTATACAAGGAATAGAGGACATATGCCATTGATAATGCCACTATAATCTTATATAGGATTGAATGTATACAAATTTATTTGTGCCTACTTTTATGCTGAAAGGATTAATTAAGGCAACCTTCCTTCAAACATTATTGAATAGTTCTCCGTATACTTTCCTCTGGAGCTAAATAAAGCTTTTAGCAATGTAGAAATGTTAGAAAATATCTAAGCGACTTTCTTAAGAAGTAAACATAAAATAAAAAGTAATCTTAATGAAACAACTTGGAACCTTTGTAAGTAAAGGCTTTAAGTTGTTTTAAATACTAAAATATTATTAGTTTTTAAAGTATTTCATAGAATGTTTATTATAAAAAGTAAAATTTAGAAACAAAGGGCTTTTTAAATAATCATATGTCTACCTAGAAGGAAGCATGCCAGAGATATGATGTAAGTGTCGAGTTCAAAATAGATTTTACTCCTTTGTAGCTTATTTTGTGGTATGTTATTATATTCATAAACTCAGTAACCAGGCCATTTGTTGATGATGTTTATTAATCTGGTTAGGTGGCCAACCTATGACCGTTGCTCCAATTAATGAAGATACAAGAAGTTAGAGGCCAAATATAAACTTGTAAATGAGTATGGACTTCGAGGTGTTAGCTACTGGGTTTTAGCAAAGCCGCTCCCAAAAAACTGGCAGGTACTTGATAATATGTTCAATATTGAAAAAGTTATACCGGCTAGGTGATATGGTTAGAATATAACTGTGAAAGCAGTTTTTCCTCCATAGTTTAATTATTAAAAACAGTTTAGAACTATTTAAACTGTATCCTGTAGGATGGACACATTAAAAGAGGTTGTGTCTAATCTTACAGGATACTTTTATGGTTTATGCTAATTATTTTTCTTGTTCATTATATTGAAATATTATATGCAACTATTTGTATTGCAATGTATAGGTGAAACTAGTAATTTTAAATGTATAATTAAGCCCTATATTGGTACGAAAGAATGAATTTAAAGTATCTAGAAGATGAAACATCAAAAGAAAGTATATGTGATTGCTAGTTTACTAATAGATTTTTAAGAACTACGATAAACAAAGAAAATATAGGTTGTGTTATTGTCAATAAAAATTCCTCAAAAAAGGGAAACTTTTTTCCCCACCGAAAAAGTGTAAAAAATATTAATTATTTAGATGAAATTTTATTATTTTCCTTACTTAAATTTTTTATAGTACCCTCCCTTTGTTTCATTCTGTAGCTTTCTCCTTTTATAACAACAAAGTGACAGTGATGGACAAACCTGTCTAAAATTGCTGTAGCTAAAACAGGGTCGTAAAATATTCTTGCCCATTCCTCAAATACCTTATTTGTAGTTACTATAATAGAGCCTTTTTCATATCTTCTGGATATTATCTCGTAAAAATCATCTATACTATTTTGATTAAGCCGTTTAAGTCCTAATTCATCCAGTATGAGAAGATCACAGTTAACATAGTATTTCAGCCTTTGACCAAAAGAATTATCTGCCCTTGATATATATAGATCCTCCAGCATTTCATTCACAGTTGTAAATAGTACTTTATATCCCTGGGCGATAGCCTTAATACCTAAGGCTATTGCTAAATGGGTTTTACCTGTTCCCGGAGGACCTATAAATGCTATATTTTCATTTTTACGAACAAATTCACAGGCAGCCAGGTTATATATAAATCTTTTGTTTACAGTAGGCTGGTAACTAAAATTATATTCCTCCAGTGTCTTATGCTGTGAGAATTTGGCTTTTCTAATTCTGTTTTTATTCCCATTATTCTGTCTGTTTATAACTTCATCATTTATAAGCATTTCAAAAAATTCCATGTATGACAAGTTGTTTTTTAAGGCTTCTTCATTCCTGAAATCTAATGTCTAACTATACCAGAAAGTTTGAGATTCTTTAATTTGGAACCTAATATATCATTCATCTCTCAATTCTCCTAATCCAACTAATTTGTTATATTCTGAAATATTTCTAGTTACTTCTGTGGTATTTTGATTAATATAAGTTTGGTTGTCATATAGAGGTAAATCTATTATTCCTTTTTCACATATTTTTTTTATAACTCTATAGGTGAAAACTCCATAATTATATGCCCTTGCACAAGCTTTATCTATTACTTCACTGGAATATTTGTTTCTTAAGGACAATATCCCAGTTATAGATCTATAATCATATTTTTTATTGTTAGATACTTTAATAAATTCATCAAAGAACTTTAATGCATTTCTGCCTATTTCAGTCATTTCATTTCTCTGTCTTGACAATATTTCTGAACTTGTTATATTCTTACTATGAGGATAATGTTCATTATTAGTTATGAACGTGCCCTTCTTATCACTGCAGATGGTATGGAGGGCTATTTCTTTTTCTTTATAGAAGATTTTTATTAAGTTATTTATCTCAATTACGTTAACTTCTTGACCAATGTAAGCGTAAGGTACTGAATAGTAATTTCCACAATAAGTTATGTGACAATTCGTGTTAACTATACAAGTTTTAGATTTAGACATGATATACTCTTCATTTGGAAGGCTTGTTAATTTTTCTTTTTCTACAGTTTGGAAAATTTCGAGGGGAACTTTATGCGTAGTACCATGTTTTCTTACATTTGCAATAGTATCAAGCCATCTGGATAAAAACTTTTTTGCTTCCCCATAGTTTTTAAATTCTCTACCTTTAAAGCAGTTATTTTTGACATAGTCAACATTTGATTCTACTTTACCCTTATCAGTTGGAGTCCTGACCCTACAGGGCTGTGCCCAGAACCCATAATGTGCGGCAAAGGCAGCATAATTTTTCTGGATAACAGGTTCATAAAAATCATTTTCAAGTACACCTGCTTTTAAGTTATCTATTTTTACTGTTTCAGGAACTCCCCCAAAATACTTAAATCCATTTTTATGACATTCAATAAAAGTTTTAACGGATTGGTCAAATACGATTTGAACATACATATATCTTGAATAACTTAAAACCATAACAAATATCCAAGCCTTTTTATGCCTGTTATTTACTTTTATTGTTCCTATATATCCGAAATCTACCTGAGCTTCTTCACCAGGTAAACTTGTTAGAACCATATATGCTTTTGACGGTTTTTCTCTAATTTTTGCAACATATCTCTTTACAGTATCATAACTTCCAGTATAGTTATACCCATCACAAAGATCCTGAAATATTCGCTTTGCTGTTAGTTCTTTCGATACCTGTATGTTTATGTATTCTTTGTGCGGATCAAGTATGGATACACTTTGTTTCCTTTCTATTACACTGCATTTTTCAAGTTTTTGAAGTACTGTCCTGACTGTTTTTCTGTCTATTCCTAAAATATTTGCTATCTGTGTTTTGTTATATCCTTTTTTAAATAATGTTTCTATTGTTGTATGCATTCCTACCCCCAGCATTTATTTCATCTCCTTTGCAGTATTTATTTAATTTAACTACAAAGGAAACTTTTTTTCTATCCAAGTGGGGAATTTTCTTGCACTTTTTTGGGTAATTTTATCTTACTACTAACACTTAAGCTGAGATATTTAGAAATTGATTTAAAGGTGTTAAAAGACTGTAAAGTAATATGTAAAATGGAATTTATACGACGTAGCTACTTGCAAAGTGAATATGAACGATGTTACTTGGAAACTACCATCATACATTATGGATAGGTTACCATAAACTTTACTCTAGTTTCTGAGGACTGACGTCCATTTCTTAGTTGCTTCAAATGTTGCAAGAGGTGCCTTGAGGAGTGCAGTATCACTTGGAAATACGCTTCTTTGACTGTTTCATCTGCGGTATGTGACATTACTTTTTTGACTTCTGGTAAAAATTTGAATGTAGGGGCTATGGTGTCCTAATTTTTCAGCCAGCTTTGCATAGATCCTTGATATATTAAATTTTTGTCCTCTTTTACATGATTGCCCATATGTACCTTGAAATATTTTTGTCCCATCATTAGAAAATACTGTAGCAGTTAAATGTTTACCCTTAAAAGTTTGAATAGATAGTGTTTGTGTAGCAATAAGAAGATAAATTTTATACCAGTTTTCATCATTATCCCCATTAAGCATACAATTTTTTGAAATTTCTTGAGTATATTTAATAGAATCATCAATTGTATTGTAGTTAAGTAACAAAACAGAATCTTTCGATTTATTTACATTTATTTATTAAGTTTACATTAAAATGTTTTTATGTCATTAATTAAAGATAATTTAATCAATGACGAATATTACTATAAAGTATTTAGTAAGGAGGAGTTTAAATGTTTTCAAAAATAGGATTTGATAGAAATATATATAAAAATGTTAATTTAAAAATGAATGAATTCAATAATTATATACCTAAAATAAGTAATGCATCATCAAGTGCTAATGTAACAAAGAGTGTAAGTAGATTAGTTACTACACCATTAAAACAACTATCGTTTAAAGATAATATTATTGATATAAAAGATGGTTATTATATTGCTAAAACTTTAATGCATGGAAATGCTGAAATATCAGTTAAAAATAATCATTCCAAATTGCTTTTATACGAATTGTATCCTAATCAAGATATTACACATTTGTTTAGTGAAGATGAGTTTAATGATATAACAAAAACTAATGAGTTAATAGATGTTTTATCAAGTGGAAAGCCAATAGATAAAATTGTTGATTTAATAAGAATTTTTATGCCTAATAGTAAAGATGTTGGAGCTAGACTACAAAGCTTAGGAATTGAATCAGGCAAATTTTGTGAAATTAAAGGATATTCAGAAAAATTGTTTTTAGATAATAGTGGGTGGATGTATACGAATGAAGAAATTGAAAATCTTAGAAAAGGCTATAATACAGAAAACTGGTTAAAGCTTGGGTTTGGATTTACAAAAGATTCAGTATTTACAATAGATGGTAAGGAATATCGCTTAGATAATAATGGACATTTAAATCTACCTGAAGGGACTATATGTGTACCTTCGAAGGTTAATATAAGAAAATGAATGATTTAACAAGCTTAAAGTACATGTATATAATTTGACATGTGGTATTAAACTAATAAAACCGATAAATCCCACGTTAAGGATTTTAGCTTTAATAACGAAGTAAGCGTCAAATAAGAAATTGGATAGAAAGTGTTTAAAAAATGTGAGATAATCTTCTAAAATAAGTTTTAAAGTTTTTAAAGTTAACTTGAAAAACTTTAATAGGAGATTTTAAATGGATGTACA
>NZ_LROR01000021.1:0-1885 GCF_001675205.1 Clostridium coskatii
GATAGTGTAAAGTGAGCTATGAAAAAAATAACTCCAAAAAATATGCTTGTAAGAGCTTAGGTGATTGTGAATTTTTTCTAAAATAAGGTTTGATTGTTAGAACCGCCACCCTTGACTGCATGATAAATAAATGCTCTAAAATTGCAACCGACGGCGAAAAAACTCAAAAACAGATAGAGTTCACCGTCTTGTTCGCAGCATTTTAGCATTTATTTATAACGCTATCAAGGGCAAGCCCGAAGGGTGGCTAAGTATTTACCTCTGGCTCAAAAATCTAAAAACAGATAGTAGTTAATCTACTGGATTTTCCTGCATATTTAGAATGGTTTGTTGTCCAAGGTAAATAAGAAGCTGCCACTTGGCAGGCATGTTATCTGCATAACTTAAAATATCTAACTCATTTAGTGGATTCCAGTAGTTATAAGAATGGGGCCGCAGGAAATTATAATAGGCAACCCAAAGAGAAACACCATAAAGAGCACCATTTTCACTTCCATAACCACCAGTAACACGGTAGGAAGACTTGAAGGTGCGGTTAAGCCGTTCTACAACTTGCTTTACCCAACGGAATTCAGTGGATACAGCATCATCATTAGTAAGTCCAATAACTTGAGTAACATCAAAATCCCAGCCATTCATGAGTTTGCATTGCTGGCTGGCAAGAGGGTAAGCGCTGTAACCATCTGCAATAAATTTTAGGGCTTTATTTGGAAACTTCTTGAACTTTTCAAAAGCCATACGCATAGCTAGAATACAAGGTCCTACAGAACGAGTATCAGATACCTGATAGCCGAGAATGGACTTTTTACAGGCATCCATGACAATCCAAACGTAGTGTTTTATACCTTTAACCTTGATATAAGTTTCATCAGCAGAAAGAATTTTAGAAGGTTTATAGTCAAAAGTATCTGTAAAAGGTTTAATAACTGAGGCAGCAGTCACAGCATAATTAGCGATCATTGTGTGTGAGATCTTTATGCCATGTACTTCTGATAAAGCATGGGCAGTTTGTCTAGTAGATAATTTAAGATTTACGTGATAAGTAAGGCATAATCCCATGATATAGGCATTGAACTTCTTATACTTAAAGTTAATAGCACTTTTAGGAAGTCCATGTAAGTCCATCTTAAAAAAATCCACTGTGAATTCACGATAGATGTAGTGAAGCTTGTACTTGTATTTATCAGCAGCATTTAAGTTTTTAGGCAGTTTAGCAAGGTTACTGCAATAGTAAGAGCACTTTGGATTAACACATTTATGTATGCGAAAATGCTTTCGATCTTTTTTTGAGGAAAGAGTTTGTCCGCAATAGGGGCATACAAACACTATAGGTTTTGCAGCATAATTGCTTTCGTTGAAATTTTGACCACAGACCTTACACTGAAACTGACCTCTATTACCGTTGTTATCGTAGATATAATGGTGAGGGGCACCGCATCTTGGACACTCAATATTTTTAGGGATAGACTTTCCGTTACGTCTTTGAACGGGTTTGATTAGCTTATTGTATTTATGTTTGTAATAGGCTAAAAGAAGCATATAGTCTACCTTTTCAAAACGAATAATTTTAGGCAGTTTGTCCACTTTGAATTTTTGATATTCAGGACTATGTGAATCCTCATAAGCCCACTGCTTAAGAGGAATATATTTAGCAATAAATAGAAGTAATTGAGAAATTACTTTCAAAAGATGTTGATTATATAAGAATAAATAAGTTATAATTGAATCCAAGACAATGACACCCTTTCATGTGATTTTTGTTTGGTGAGAGATTCAATTATAACATGAAATTAGGGGGTCATTGTTTTTTTATTTAAAAAAACTTTGTAACCCTTGATATATAAAGAATATTTTTAAAAAATAGTGTAAAAAACTTTACACTAAC
>NZ_LROR01000022.1:0-93129 GCF_001675205.1 Clostridium coskatii
GATGCTACTGGTAATAAGTTTATTGGAAAATATGATATTAATTTAGCTTAAATATTAGGGGTGAAGCAGAGATGCTGAACCTTATACTATATAAAAATCAAGCTCTCTGAGTTTTCGAGAGCGTACTATTATTCAAAGAGGGGGGCTAAGTATATGAAATATTATGTTGCTGATGCTTTTACGGATGAAGTGTTTAAGGGAAATCCGGCAGGAGTATGTGTATTAGATGAGTGGCTGCAGGATGATGTAATGCAAAAAATTGCAGCAGAGAACAATTTGTCAGAAACAGCTTTTGTAGTTAAAGGTAAAAATAAAAATGAATATGATCTAAGGTGGTTTACGCCAAAGGCAGAAATAGATTTATGCGGACACGCTACACTGGGGACTTCCTATGTTATTTCCAATTATGTAGATGTTGGAACAGATAAAATGATATTTCATACTGCAAGTGGAATACTTGAAGTCAATCGTAAAAGTGATTTATATGAAATGAATTTTCCTACAAGAGAACCTAAAAAAACTCAAATACCAGAAACAATTTTGGATATCATTGGGGTGAAACCTATAGAAATATACTTATCAAGGGATTTATTTACAGTAGTTGAAACAGAAGAGCAGGTTAAAAATTTAGCTCCTGATTTTTCTAAAATGTTAAAATTAGAAGTTGGCTCAGGAGTTATCGTAACTGCAAAGGGCAGTGATGTGGATTTTGTATCCCGTTGTTTTTATCCGAAGCTTGGTGTAAATGAAGATCCTGTAACTGGTTCTGCACACAGTAATTTAATACCCTTTTGGTCAAAAAGATTGAATAAAGATAAGATGATAGCAAAACAGCTGTCAAAACGCGGTGGAACATTATATTGTGAACTTTGTGGTGATAGGGTTAAAATAAGTGGAAGAGCTTCACTATATATGGTGGGAAATATTAATATATAGTTATGAGGAGTTAAATGATGGAAAATGGAAAAATAAAACTTATAGTTGCAATGCTCATATTCGGCAGCGTTGGGCTGTTTGTCAAAAATATAGACTTGTCTTCTAGCATGATTGCATTGGCAAGGGGAATAATAGGAAGTATCTTTTTATTTACAGCAAGTTACATAACAAGACAAAATACATCATGGAAAGCCATTAAATCTAATTTAATTCCATTAATAATATCTGGAGCTGCTATAGGTGTCAATTGGATTTTTTTATTTCAAGCATACAAGTATACCACTGTATCAAAAGCTACTTTGTGTTATTATTTTGCACCTGTAATTGTCATGTTTTTGTCTCCATTTATATTGAAGGAAAAATTGAATACAGTTAAGATTATGTGCATCATAGTCGCTATGGCGGGAATGTTTTTAATAGTAGGAGCTGGAAGTAGTGCGGCAGAAAACAATCAATTGCTAGGTATTATATATGGTCTCGCAGCAGCAGCTCTCTATGCCAGTGTGATTATAATAAATAAGTTTATAAAAAATTTATCAGGTATGGAAAGCGGTATGATACAACTTACTGCAGCGGCAGTAGTTCTATTGCCTTATGTATTTGTTACGGAAAAAGTGTCACTTTCACAGTTAGGTTTTAAGTCCATTGTACTTCTTTTAGCTGTGGGAATAATACATACGGGGATAGCTTATCTTCTGTATTTTTCTGCAATACTAAAACTTAAAGGGCAGACAATAGCAATATTCAGCTATATTGATCCCATATCGGCAATAGTTATGTCTAGTATATTTTTAGGAGAAAGAATGACATTTATACAGGTACTAGGTGGCATTCTCATATTGGGGACAACTTTTATCAATGAGTTATCAGGAAAAAAATCAGATGAAAAGGAATATATGTTGGATTAGAAGGATAGTTTTATGATATTAAGTGTAAGTAGAAGAACGGATATACCGGCTTTTTATAGTGACTGGTTTTTCAATAGGATAAAGGAAGGATTTGTGTTAGTCAAGAATCCATTTAATTCAAAACAAGTGAGTAAAGTGAGTTTAAATCCAAAAGTAATAGATTGTATAGTATTTTGGACTAAGAATCCTAAAAAAATGACGAAGAGATTGAACGAAATTAAAGAATACAACTATTATTTTCAATTCACTTTAAATTCATATGATAAGACATTGGAGACAAACGTTCCAGAGAAAAAGTATTTGATAAATACATTTATAGAATTATCAAAACGAATTGGTAAGGATAGAGTTATATGGAGGTATGATCCCATAATATTAACTGATAAGTTTACAAAAGATTACCATTATAAGTGGTTTGAGTATCTTGCAAGAAAATTGTGCCCATATACAAAGAAGTGTGTTATCAGCTTTTTAGATTTATACAGGAAAACAGAGCGCAATTTAAAAGAAATAAACATTTTACCGATAGACAAGGATGATATGTTTGAGTTAGCAGAGAAGTTTTCAAAGATAGCTTCTAAGTATAATGTGACTATTGAAACTTGTTCGGAAGAAATAGATCTATCAAAGTTCAATATTAATCACGGTAAATGTATAGATGACAGGTTGATTTCTAAGATATCTGGGGAAAAGCTGTCTATAGATAAAGATCCAAATCAAAGAGAGGTTTGTGGATGTGTAAAAAGCATTGATATAGGAGCTTATAATACATGTAACCATGCTTGTTTATATTGTTATGCAAATTTCAATAGAGATGCTGCTGAAAAAAATTTATTGAAGCATAATAAAAGGTCTGCACTATTGCTTGGTGAGTTATGTGGAGATGAAAAGATTGTAGATAGAAAGATGAAGTCATATAGAGAAGATCAGGTATCTTTTTTATCCGATGACTAGTTGCTCTAATACTCCCACGCACTCTGTGAAAGCGACTGTCACCAAATCAAAGATTTGGGATATCTGCTTTTCTCCAAGTGTACGTTGTGAGCAGCTACGTCCCTGGATATTAAAACTCCATCTGATGCCAAGAATTCTGTTTATAGAAAATAAGATTACGATATAATTGTATTGATGTAAGTTGATACAATTATTTTTATTTACATATGAAGAGGAGAAATGAGATGTAGTCTAAATAATCATTTACTTTATGGTATAATTTCACTGTATAAGGACGATAATTTGAGCGGAGGAATAAAAAGTGAATGAAAAAATACTTTTAGTAGATGATGAAAAGAGCATTTTAGATGTGCTGACCTATGCACTAAAAAGAGAAGGATATTTAGTAGAAAGAGCTTATGATGGAGAGGAAGCACTTCATAAAGTAGATATTTTTAATCCACACATAGTAATTTTGGATTTAATGCTCCCTGTGATAAAGGGATACGATGTTTGTAAAAAATTAGAAAACAAAAATATTGGGATTATCATGCTTACAGCAAAAGAAGATATTGTGGACAAGATACTTGGCCTTGAATTTGGAGCAGATGATTATATGACGAAACCCTTTGACATAAGAGAACTTCTTGCAAGAATCAAGTCACTTGTAAGAAGACTTAATAAAACTATTGATGAAAAAAGAGATATCGGTGTCATAAAGATAAATGATCTTATTGTTAATAAAAAAAAGAGAACTGTAAGTATAAAAAATGTTTTGCTAGAGCTTACACCTATGGAATTTGATCTGCTGTATTTACTGCTTTCAAACCCAGGCATAGTATACTCTAGAGAACAGCTTCTAAATATAATATGGAATATGGATTATGTTGGAGGAACACGAACTGTAGATACACACATTCAAAGGGTAAGAAAAAAGTTAGGCGATAGTTATCAGGATTTAATACAAACTGTTTATGGTATTGGATATAAAGGGGTTGACGAATTATTTGAAGGTGGGAATTAAATTCAAGCTCATATCTTTTACAGCTTCACTTTTATTGATTGTAATATCATTTTTGAGCTTCTTGGTACTTAATGGAATAAAAAGTTATCAAAATAAGGAAACACAGGCTATTTTATTTAAGCAAAAGGATATATTTGAAGAATATTTTAGTGAACGCATGAGTTTGAATAAAAATACTAATTATGATGACAGCTTAGCTAGAGGTAGTATTTTTAATAAAGCATGGCTGAGAACTATACCTGCAAATATATATAATACAAAAGGTGAACTCCTTTCAGGGTTTAAGACAGATGCAAAGCTAAATGAAAATGATGAGAAAAAAATTATGATAGACTATGCAATTAAAGGCAAAGTATCTTATAGAGAAATTAATGATGTGATATATTTTTATTCACCTATTAAATATAAGGGCAGTACAGCAGCAATTTTAGAATTGGAATATTCAATTAGAGAAAATAAATTATTTTATAGTGATATAGAAAAATTGTTTTATGGTATAGGTTTTTTGGCTTTAGTTCTTGGTATATTTGTAGGAATCTTTTATTTTTCCAGACTAACTAGAGACATATATGAAATGAAAGATTCAGTAGAAAGCATTCAAAAGGGTGAATTTAGTAAAGTACATAAGGTAAATCGAAATGATGAATTAGGAGAATTGAGCAGCGGTCTTATATTTATGAGTAATACTATAGAACAAAATATTGAGGAACTTCAAGTTGAAAGAGATTCTTTAAGTAGGGCCGTGGATAAATTAAAAAAAATGGACAAGCAACAAAAAGAATTTATAGGAAATGTAACTCATGAATTCAAGACTCCAATTACCAGTATAAAAGCCTATGCAGATGTGATTGGAATGTACACGGATGATTTAAAATTAATTGAAGAAGGTACTTTAAGTATATCAAAAGAATGTGATAGGCTTTCGAGCATGTTAGATAATATATTGAGCCTATCTGCCCTTGAAAAATATGATTTTGAAATAGAAAAAAATGAAGTTAATTTAAAAAAAGTATTGAATGAAATATGTAAAACAATGATGGCAAAAGTCAAGAAAAATAGTTTGATTTTAAAATATGATGCAGAGGATATTGTTGTTACCTTGGATGAAGATAGTTTAAAGCATATTTTAATTAATTTAATTGATAATGCTATAAAATACAATAAACCAGGTGGAAGTATATATATTCAGTGTTATAAAAATGATAAAGACAAGATAATTATAAGTGTTAAAGATACTGGTATAGGTATGAGTGAAGAAGTACTTTCCAAAATTTTTGAACCTTTTTATAGAGCTGACAAACATAGGAGTCGTGAAACAGGAGGAGCTGGACTTGGACTAGCTTTAGTTAAAAAACTAGTTGAAAAACAAGAGGGAAACATAAAGGTAAATTCCAAATTAAATGAAGGTACTACTTTTTGTGTTGAATTTTCCACATAAAGTTTACAAGATTGTGACATCTATTTATAATTTTGTGAAAAAGTTTTGATAATCTGTTTATAAAGAAAAAGGAGGAAAATTCAATGTTGAGTAAAAAGGTTTTATCTCTGATTTTGGCCGTAGGAGTTATAGGAGGTGTAAGTGCAATTCAATTAAATCATCATGTAATTGCTAAATCTAAACAGGACATAAAAGTAACAGCATATAAACCTTCTGCTAAAGTCAATGAAAACGGATACCAGATTGACAAATATGAAAATATTGAGGGTACTGCATGGCTTAACGAGAATGAAGTGTTGACTTTAACTAGGAAAAGTGAATTTAAAAATCCCGATTCCACTAGAATTATAAGATATTGCAGCATTTATAATTTAAATACAAAAAGCTCTAAGGATTTTAAGAATGCAAATATAGATGAATTTTTAGGAGTATCGCCAGATAATAAATTTGTTCTTTATTCAGAAGCAAGGAATATTCCAAAAGTTGAAAGCCAGGAGTGGAAGGATGCTCTTGCTTCAGGAGATTTACTCCACAAAAATGTAAAATTATTAAATTTGTCTACAGGTCAAATTACAGATGTAAATACGGAAAAGTTAAACAGTGATGCCCAATTTATATGGGTAAGTAAGGATAAAATTTTAGCAAATTATTTTAATCATTGGGCAATAATTGATACAACTGGAAAAGTGTATGCTGATGGAAGTTATAATGCTGGAGAACAGGATAGTGCATGGATATCCGGTGTAGATGATATTAAAGATTTAGGAAATAATATGGAAGGTAAGTTTTATTATACCCAAGATAAGAATGGAAAAGAAGGAGTAAAATTATGCTCCATGGACGTGAAGACTAAAGAGATAAAGGATATTTACGCCAATAAATATTCTTTGCATGCAGATAAAAAGGGAAAGACAATTATAATGGACAACTACAATAACAATGGTGGGGCAGTTGATGGAGTTTATGTAAACAGAACTTTTGGAGCACTTGTTATGAATGAATCCGGTAAGGTACTTCAAGATATTAAATTGCCTAAAGGCAGACTAACTTCGGGATCATTTACATCTGACTACATACTCTCACCTGATGGGAGTAAAGCTGCCTATGTGGAGAGCAATAATGAAATTAGTCGTCAGGTAGGTTCAGATAATAAGAATCTTGATATATCAATTAAGGTTATAGATATTAAAACAGGTGATATAAAGGAAATAGTAAAGGCATCCAGCTTAAAGAGTAAAAATGGAGAAAATAATTATATTACAGTTAGAATTAAAGATAAAGATGGTAATTTTAAAGAAAAGAAAATTAAGAGAGGACCTGGAATCTTAAATATTTCTTGGGATAGCACAAGTACGGCACTGTCATTTACTGATGGGAGCTCTTCTGATCCGTTTAATAAAGACAATATAAATACTTATATAGTTACTTTTGATAAATAACCTCTTTATAAATTAACTTTCGCACGTATAAAATTTTGACTTAATATAAGTAAATTGCGAAACATTTTTTAGAGGACAATTGACAGAGGACATAGGACAGTGAAGGTAAGTTTTCTTCCTTATGTCAGAAAACTAATTCATTTTTTTAGGCTTGTTTTGCTAATGCAAAACAAGCTTCAAATTTATATAAGTCAGCAATATTTCACTTTAGCCAAATGAGTCATTAGAAATTTAATTAAAGATTTTTCGTAGTGCAGCGGAGAAAAATATTCCTTCACTGTCCTCTGTCAATTGTCATCTGCCCTCTCAAAAAAGTTGTTTCGCAAAGTTTTTAAACTGCGAAAATTGGGCTATAATCGTGGATCTATACAATTAGTTTAAAATTATCTTTAGTAACCCCACATATTGGACAAGTCCAATCATCTGGTATGTTTTCAAATGGGGTACCAGCTGGAATTCCTGAGTCAGGATCTCCAACAGCTGGATCATAAATGTATCCACATACTGTACATTCATATTTTCCTATATTTTTTGAAGTTTGATTTTTATTTTGTGGGATGTTTGCTTCAACCTTAGGTGAGATTCCTCGTTTCATATCCTGGTAATATTTATAGGTAATTTGTTCTACATCGTTGATCAGTTCTGCATTTAGTACTTTACAGATAAATATTGTATGAGTAAAAACATCAATTTCTTTTTCAACTTTTAATTCAAAATAGGATGATGTGTTGTCTAATATTATAGGGACACCACTTTCTATTGTTTTAAATGATACTCCTTCAAATTTATCAATGTCCCTTCCTGATTTAAATCCAAATTTGCCTATGAATTCAATAGGAGTTTCTATGGATAGGGCAGATATACCTATCAATTTACTGCTTTGTATATAATCATGGGTAAGATTTTTTTTGTTAATGCTCACTGCGAGAATAGCAGGATTTGATGTTATTTGAAAAACTGTATTTGCAATTTGAGCATTTTTCTTTCCTTCTGAAATAGAACTTACAAGGTATAGTCCATAACTTAATTTGTAAAAAGCTTTATTATCAATCATAAATTTATATACCTACATGTAAGATCATGTAAGTAATCCCCCTCCTTTATATATTAAAAATTATTGGTTGGCATTTGCATTTACAGGCGGTACAAAAGTTCTTGATTGAAGTTCTGTATCTAGCATATAAAGTGCTGCAGAATTATCACTTATTTTATCCAACTTTTTAACTATCTTACTAAAAGTATCTTCTTCTTCAATTTGTTCATCTATAAACCACTTGAGTAAGCTTGCTGTGGCATGTTCTTTTTCTTCAGTAGCAAGATCCATCAAATTGTAAATTCTTGCAGTAACTTTTTTTTCATGTGTTAGTGCTTTGTTGAAAACATCATTTATTGAATCATAATTGTTATCAGGTGAATCTATAGATCCAATGAGTATTCTAGCATTTGTTCTTTTTAGAAAATCATAAAATTTTGATATATGGTAGTTTTCTTCTTCAATTTGCACTTTAAAGAAATTTGAAAATCCATCTAGATCCAATGAATCACAGTATGCCTTCATAGAAAAGTAAATATTTGCTGAGTACATTTCATAGTTTATCTGATCGTTTATAGCTTTTATAAGTTTATCACTTAACATAGTATAAGCTTCCTTTCTTTCGTAGTTTAGATTAAGTTACATTTTAGTATAAATTATATAAAATAAAATTATACATTTTACAATTTCCCTTGAGATCTCAAAAGTTAATATTGTGGGAACATTAGATATTAAGCCATAATTGTTATTATTTAATATCTAATGTTAGAATATCACATTTAATATAAATTTTCAATACTTATATTGCAGATAATATTTTTTATATGTATTAACATTTAAAATATTATGTAAATTAAAATTAATGTAAACAATAAATTTTTAACAATTATACATAATAAATTCTTTTACTGCCATACTAAATTTGTAATTAGTCTAAGAATTTTTTAGCAAAACTTTAGTACAATATTAAAAGGTTAAATAGACTAATAGTAATTTATTATAAAATCAACTACATATGGAGATTTTATTAGTGAGTTATTATGATAAATTTAAGAATAATAAAATTTGGGAGGTACACGTTATATGAATGGTACAGTAAAATGGTTTAATGGAGAAAAGGGATTTGGATTCATTACAGGAGAAGATGGAAAAGATGTTTTTGCACATTTTTCTCAAATAAATTCAAATGGTTATAAGTCACTCGATGAAGGTCAGAAAGTTTCTTATGATGTAGTTGAAGGACCAAAAGGACTTCAAGCAGAGAATATTACTACTATTTAGTTAATGAAATTTACCCCTTAAATAATCATTTTATTTGAGGGGCTTTTAGTTATCTAAAAATTTGTGATGCCTAATTTTATTATTGATTTCTTTTAGAAAATTCATTAATTAAGCTTCTTGCAATAGTGAATTTTTTAGGTATGTTAGGAAAATTATCTTTTGTAAACCAATCAGCTTGTTTTATTTCACTTCCATCAACTTTTATCTGGTCAGATTCATATTCTGCAAAAAATCCTATCATTAAGGAATTTGGAAATGGCCATGGGGAGCTTCTGTAATACTCAATATTTTTCACTTTTATACCAACCTCTTCAAAAACCTCTCTTTTTACAGCACTATTTAAGTCTTCTCCAGCCTCTACAAAGCCGGCAATTAAGCCGTACATATTGTCTTTAAATCCATTGTTATGTGCAAGAAGTATCTTATCACCCTTAGTAACTGCAACTATTATTGCCGGACAAATTACAGGATACATTATGTGATTACAGTTTGGACAAATTTTAGCCATTTCATCTTTTTTATTTTCTGTTTTAGAGCCACATTTGCCACAGAATCTATGAGTCTTATCCCAATTCAGTATTTGGCTAGCCCGTCCTGATATTAAAAAAGATTGTTCATCAAGTAGAGAACCAAGGTCGTACAAGTCCATTAAGTTGAAATTAATTGGTAAATTCAATTCAGAAGTTGATTCAATGGCAAAGCAAGATTTTTTTTCAATGCTGCCTAAAAAGAATTCAGTTTGATACTCAATATTTAGCAATTTAATATCGTCAAAGGTAGGAATGACAAAAGTATTTCCTTCTTTTTTTACTAATAGATTTTGGTTATGAAACACACAGCATAAGTCGCTAGCTTTACCTTTTTTTAAGGTATCAGATGATATTTTAAAATTATTATTCATGTGCGGCAAATCCTTTCATACTATTTATATAATAAACAATTATTTTTTATTATAACACTTGATTCGACATATATGGAGATTATTTGTTCATTTTAACAAATTTTTAAGTTGCTATAAGAAATATGCTTCTAGTAAGCTAAAGTTTTTATATATTGATTACATAATACAAGATAAAAAGTGCAATAATAACTTAGATGGAATAAATAAGGAGGTGATTTAGTATGCAGCACCAAACTTTAGCACCACATGAATCAATGGAAATACATGAGATGCTAAATTTTAAAACAGTATCTATAGTAAAGTCCAAGATGATGCAAGGCTTAGTTTTTGATCAAGATCTCAAGAAACTTATGGAAAAGGATGTGCAGCAATCAATGGGTGCTATAAATGATTTACAAGGACTACTGCAAAAGGTTTCTAATATAAAAGAGGAGAAGGTGAAATTATATGAATAATGACTATTTAGAAATAAGAAATGCTGAGGGTATGCCTAAAATTGTTGATTCAACTGCAGCACTGGATTTTTTACTATCTGCCAAAACTGGAATTAGAAATTGTGCCATTGCGCTAACCGAAACTGCTACTCCAGAAGTTAGAACAGTTTTACATAATCAATTGAAAAATGCAATTAATATGCATGATGAGATATCAAATCTTATGGTAAACAAAGGATGGTTTCATCCCTGTGATTTAGATAAACAATTTCAAACAGATATAGAGTCATCTAACACAGCAGTACAAATTTCTAAAATGGAGCTTTTCCCTGGGAACACGAGTAGACTGGGAACATTTGCAACACCAGAAAAATAGTTAGGAGGCAGCAGGTATAATGAAAGCTGTAACGTTTCAAGGTATAAAAAATGTAAAGGTTAAAGATGTTAAGGAACCTGAGGTTCACAAAAATGATGATATAATAGTAAAACTTACAACTACAGCTATATGTGGATCGGATTTACACTTAATTCATGATATGATTCCTAATTTGCCCCAGGATTACATAATAGGGCACGAACCTATGGGAATTGTGGAAGAGGTAGGACCCGATGTTACAAAAGTGAAAAAAGGAGATAGGGTTATTGTACCATTTAATGTAAGCTGTGGTGAATGTTATTATTGTAAACATGGTCTTACAAGCCAGTGCAATAATTCAAATCCCCATGGAGAAACAGGAGCTTATTTTGGATATACTGAAACCTTTGGAGGATACCCCGGAGGTCAGGCTGAATACATGAGAGTTCCTTATGGAAATTTTACGCCTTTTCGTATTCCAGAAGACTGCGAAGTAGAGGACGATAAGCTAGTTCTTCTTGCTGATGTTGTACCTACAGCTTATTGGAGTGTGGAGAATTCTGGAGTTAAGGCTGGAGATACAGTAATAGTGTTAGGTTGTGGACCAGTTGGACTTATGGTACAAAAATTTGCATGGCTTAACAATGCTGAGAGAGTAATTGCAGTTGATAATATACAGTATAGATTAGAACATGCAAGACTTCACAATAATGTTGAAGTAGTAAATTTTGAGGAACATGAAAATACTGGAGAATATCTAAGGGAAATTACCCATGGGGGAGCAGATATTGTTATAGATTGTGCAGGAATGGATGGAAAGATGACACCTATGGAGTATTTGGAAACTGGTTTAAAATTGCAAGGAGGAGCTATGGGTGCTTTGGTAATAGCAACACAATCAGTTAGAAAAGGGGGAGTTATTCAACTCACGGGTGTTTATGGTGGAAGGTACAATGCATTTCCACTTGGAGATATATTTAGCCGTAATATAAATATAAGAACAGGTCAAGCTCCCGTCATTCCATATATGTCAAAGCTCTACAGCATGCTTGCAGAAGGAAAGGTTGATCCAAGTGATATTATTACACATAAATTGCCTTTAGATCAGGCAGAACATGGATATGAAGTTTTTGATACTAAAACAGAAGGTTGCATTAAAGTTGTTCTTAAACCATGATGGAGGTGATACAAATGTCAAAGCAAAGTGCTATAGCACCACATGAAAGTATTGAAGTGCATGAGCTTTTAACCTTTAAAAATATTTGCCTTACAAAATCAATTACTGCAGCTAAACTAGTATCAGATAGTGAGCTTAAGACAATTTTACAAAATGATGTATCTACAACAAAACGACAAATTCAGGAGTTAAAAGAAATTATGGAACGATCATGTAATGTAAAATAGATCATAGAGGGAAGGTAGATTTATGAATTCAATAATAGAAAGCCTTACTGGAATGGATAAGATGAGTGATCAGGTCATTGCTACAGATTTTTTAATAGCAGCTAAAAGTGGAATAAGAAACTATTCTATTGCCATAACTGAAACTATATCAGAGGATGTGAAAGAGGTACTTAAAAAACAATTAGAAGATTCTATCCAAACTTATGAAGCAATTACTGATTATATGATGAAAAATGGATATTATCATCCATATAATATGGATGAACAGTTTAAAGTGGATATGAAAACGACGAATACAGCGTTAAATTTAACAGAAGGTATGTAACAGGAGAAGGTTGTCTTAAAGTAAAATTTGAGATAACCTTCTTTATTTCAAAAATTTTAAGCATAATCCTTGCTAAAAATAATTACACTAATTGATATAGAAAGAATTGATTGGTAGTGGTTATAAGATCGATGAAACATTAAAATCAGAAATGGAGTAAATATTTTCTAGAATTTTATAAACTTTTCATAATAAGTTATACTATAATAATGGTAATTGGAAATATTAAAAAGGGAGTGATTTTTTATGCAAGGTAAGATTTTAGTTGTGTACTACTCACTTGAGGGAAACACAAGACTTATAGCTGAAACTATTTCAAAAGAGATATCCAGTGACATTTTAGAAATAAAGCCTAAAAAAAGTATAGATCCACACAGCAAAATGAGGTACTTTATAGGTGGAAAGCAGGCCATAACTAAGGAAAAACCAGAAATTTTACCTTATGATATAAATCCTGAGGATTATGATGTTTTATTTATTGGAACTCCAGTTTGGGCATGGACTTTTTCACCTGCCATAAGGAGCTTTTTCGCCAATACAGATTTAAAAGGTAAGAAGATAGCTTTATTTAGCTGCAATGGTGGGGGCAATGGAAAAACTTTTAAAAATATGAAAGAGCAGCTTGAGGGCAACGAATTCCTAGGAGAAATTGAATTTAAAGATCCTCTTAAAAATGACACGAAAGAAAATATAGAAAGAGCTAAAAAGTGGTGTAACAGTATTTGCAAATAGTAATTTAGTATATTTAACATAAATAACTTGATTTATATAATAAACTGTGTTATTCTTAACAAGAACTTAAATTAATAGTTAATAATCAAACACAAATATATTTCAATTAGTACTTAACGATATAGTATGTTGATATGGGAATTTTATTAGTGAGTTATTGCGATGAATTTAAGAATAATAAAATTTCGGAGGTACACATCATATGAATGGTACAGTAAAATGGTTTAATGGAGAAAAAGGATTTGGATTTATTACAGGAGAAGATGGAAAAGATATTTTTGCACATTTTTCTCAAATAAATTCAGATGGATATAAAACACTTGAAGAAGGTCAAAAAGTTTCTTATGACGAAGGTCAAGGACAAAAAGGACCTCAAGCAGAAAATATTACTGTTCTCTAGTTAATGAATTTTACCCCTTAAATAGTTATTCTATTTGAGGGGTTTTTAGTTTCCGAAAATTTATTTATTTCTTGAGCACTTCTCCTAATCTTTTAATTCCTTCTATAATCCTATCATCTGGCATATTTGAATAATTTAATCTAAAGGAATTTTTGAAATTAGCATTTGGGAAAAAAGATTCTCCAGCTACAAATGCCACATTGTTTTTTATTGCTTTAGTAAAAATATCTGAAGCATCCATATTTGAAGGAAGTTGAATCCATATGAAAAGTCCGCCATCAGGAAGAGTATGTTTTATATCTTTAGGAAAATACTTTTCTATACACTGTATCATAAGTTCTCTCCTGTGTCTGTATACTTCTTTGATTTTTTGTATATGTTCTTCTATATCATACATTTCCATATATTTTGCAGTAATCATTTGTGCGAATATATCAGTATGCAAATCTGCACTTTGCTTAAAAGGAATATATTTTTGAATAATACTCTTATCTGCACATATCCAGCCAAGCCTTAAGCCAGGAGCAAATATCTTTGAAAAAGTACTTAAGTAAATTACTCTTCCTTCAGTATCAAAATGCTTTACTGGTGGAAGATCTTCTCCAGCAAATCTTATTGCACCATAGGGGTTGTCTTCTATTATTACTATATCAAATTTATTTGCTATTTCTACCAGCTTTTTTCTCCTTTCAAGACTCATAGTTCTTCCAGTTGGATTTTGAAAATCTGGTATGGTGTAGATAAATTTTGCATTAGGATTATCCTTAAGGGCTTTTTCAAGATCTTCCATAATCATTCCTTCTTCGTCCATAGGAATTTCTTTAAAGTTTGGAAGATAGGTTTTAAAAGCACTGATAGCTGCAAGGTAAGTTGGACTTTCACAAATTATAGTGTCACATTCATCTATAAATACCTTTCCTGAAAGGTCTAAAGCCTGCTGGGAGCCTGTAGTAACTATTATGTTATCCAAAGATGTTTTTATACTTAGTTTCTCCATTCTCTTACAGATAGCTTCTCTTAAGGGGATATATCCTTCAGTGGTACTGTATTGAAGAGATGCTTCTCCGCATTTAGTTAAAACTTCTGTACATACGTTTTTTAATTCATTAACAGGAAAAAGTTCTGGGGCTGGCAGACCTCCTGCAAAAGATATTATTTCAGGCCTTTCTGTAACTTTTAAAATTTCACGTATTTCCGAAGGCCTAACAAAATTATTTCTTTTTGAAAATTTAGTATAATTCATAAGTAACACTCCTTATATAATAGGTTTTCCAAAATAATTATCCTGGTTAACTGTTGAAGAATTTGTATTTTGAAGCAGTTCTGCTATAGCTTTCATAAGCTTATTTAATCCAATACTTATATTTTTTGCATTTTCGAAAGTGTAATTTAACCTCATATAGCTTTTACCATCGCTTCCTTCAGGGTAAAATACATTCCCTGGAGCATAGGAAACACCTTCCTTAGAACATTTTAATAACAATTGTGTTTGTGAAATATTTTCAGGAAGCTTGCACCAAATGTAATAACCGCCTTTAGGAAGATTAAAACTAATACCAAGAGATTTATTTTTTTCAAGTATGCCAAGCATTAAATCTCTTTTTTTCATATATTCTTTGCATATTAGCTTTATGTGATCTTCATACAGTCCTTCTCGTAAAAACTTATCCAATATATACTGTGAAGCTGTGTTAACGTGAAGATCTGTCATTTGCTTTAATAAAGCAAACTTTTTTATTACTTGTACAGGTGCAGCAGTCCATCCAACACGCATACCTGAAAACATAGTTTTAGAAAATGTACTTAGATATATGACATAGCCGTATGCATCCAGGGACTTTAAAGACGGCAAGTATATATTCTCATAGTTTATTTCACTGTAAGGGTCATCTTCGATAATTGGAAGCTGATATTTATATGCCAAATTTAGCAGCTTGTATCTTTTTTCTAAACTCATAACTATTGAAGTTGGATTTTGAAAAGTAGGTACTGTGTATAAAAATTTAGGCTTATATTTATTTAGTAAAATTTCAAGCACATCTAAGTTTATACCATCACTTTCCATAGGGACTCCTATAACTTTTGCCCCTGACAACTTAAATAGTTCAATTGCACTCATAAATGTAGGTTCTTCTACTATAACCACATCACCTTTACTTAGAAAGGCTCTTCCAATAAAATCTATTCCCTGCATAGAGCCTGAAAGTATCATTATTTCTTTAGGAGAAACAGATATGTTTCTTGATTTTAGTAATTTACTTAAGCTTTCTCTAAGAGGATAATATCCATAAGAAGAAATATAAGCCAGCATATCATTTCCGCATTTTTCCCATAAGTCTTTTTGCAATTTTACTATATCCTTAAGAGGATGCAAACTTGGATCTGCAATACCAGCTGAAAAAGATATATTTTTTTCTCCCCCTACTGAATTTATTATGTCAACAATGTCATGATTATTAGCAGAACTTACATTTGAATCAAAAAACTGATACCATGAAAGTGGTACAGTATGATTTCTAATACTTAACTGCTTATTTTTTGTGTTATTTGCTACTATAGTTCCTTTTCCTTTGTGGGACTCTAATAAACCTAAAGATTTCAATTCTTCATAAGCACTAATTACTGTACTTCTGCTTACACTAAGTTCTCCTGCAAGTTTGCGCTCAGATGGAAGTAAAAAATTTGATGGAAGCATACCAGAGTAAATCATATTTCTTATTTCATTTTTAATTTGTACGTAAATTGGTATGGAGCTTTTTTTGTCTATAGAAATGCGCATTTCTATCACTCTTTCTAAAATTTAAAAAATATTATATACATAATAACATTAAATTTTTATATTTAAACTACCAATTCTTATATTTAAAACCAATCCAATCTCATTATTGATAGGTTAAAGGGATAAAAGCATGAATATATTCACTGCTTGCACCAAGAATTGCTACTAATCCAAAATAAACTAGAGTAAATACAATTCTTGTTGAGGTTTTCATTTCATAATATTCTTTTTTAGGATTTTTATAATACTTGTACAATTCTACAATTCCTAAAATTAAAAATATGATTAGCACAGGGTTGAAAAATTTTATACAAGCCAAAGCAAAAACAGGGATACCGATAAACCATAGCTTAGGTGTTATAGCTGTAGCGATTCTACCACCATCTAGGGGATGAATAGGTACTAGATTAAATAAATTCATAAAAAATCCTGTATATGCTAGTGCTAAGAAAACATTATTGTGAGTTAAAAGATAAATAGGTATACAAAGTAGGGCGGCAATGCTGCCTCCAACTGGTCCTGCAGCAGCCATAAAAGCTTCATCTTTTGCAGTTTTAGGCATTTCCTTCATTGATATGAGTGCACCAATAAAGGGTATAAATATTGGAGTTGAAACAGGAAGATGAATTTTTTTAGCAGCTGCATAGTGTCCCATCTCATGTGCAAACAATAAAAGTATAAAGCCTACTCCAAAAACAACACCGTACATGCTGGCGTATATAAAAATAGCTAATATCATAGAACTTAGTGTATAAAATACCTTGCTTAATTTAAGTAGCACAAATAAGAATTTGAATTTTGCAAGAAATATCAATGCACCTTTAAATTTTAAAAGAAAAGCTCCTATTATTCCTAAAATGCCAATTTTACTTTTTTTTGACCTTATTTTTTTTAGGATAGGAGGCTTTACGTTTGAATTTTCTGTAAATTCCTCGTTAGCATCTGTTTTATAAGGCACATTATCTCCCTTGATTTCAGTATATAGATTATTTACAGATTGATTTTCGTTTTTTGATTTAGTCATACCAAACATTTAAATCACCTCTTTATATATCTCGTGTAGAATATACTATACTATATTCCATTATATAAATGATAACAAAATAAAAAATATTAGTAAAATAGAAAATTATGAAAATCAAATAAACGAAAGTTATTATAAAATGATATATTAACTATGAATATAATTTATTTTTCCAGTATTTGATAATAGAAATTAGATAAATATTTTGCTATAATATATTATAGGTGGTGAGATATATATGGATAAAGAAATCCTGGAAATTTTAAAATCTATGCAGCAGGATATGAAATCAATGAAACAAGACATAAATTCAATGAGACAAGATATGAGTTCAATGAAGAAAGATATAGTATCGATAAAATCTACACAAAAAGAACATACTCAGCTATTAAGTGCTTTAGAACATAAGACAAATGTAATTTCAGCAGAACAGGAAAATTTAAAGCATGAGGTTGCTGAAATTAAAGGAGAAGTTAAAGGCATAAGGAAAGACTTGAGCAATGTAGAACTCATCACAGCTAGCAATTGGTCTGATATTGCTAAATTAAAAGCCATTAAATAAGTAAGAATTTATAGGCACTTAATTTAGTGTCTTTTTAGAATATTAGGTAAAACGTCTAATCTGGAAGTAATATTGTAAAAGTAATTGTGCTTTCATCATAATTTCCCCATATCTTTCCATTGTGCCTTTCAATTATACTTTTTGTTATAGAAAGACCCAATCCCGAGCCTTCATCAGGATTTGTACGGGATTTATCTGCTCTATAAAACTTTTCAAATAGCGTACTTACATTTTCTATATTTAAATTTTCACATTTATTGCTTATGCTGATTACAGCATTTTTATCACATTGAGTTAAAGATACATTCACATCCGAAGGCTTGGTACTGTATTTTAGAGCATTGTACATTAGATTGTTTAGAGCTCTTACAAATAAATTGATGTCAATTGTAACCATTATATTTTCAGCACATATGTTATCTATAATATTTAACTTTGAATTTTCAAAAGTAATTGAAAATTCGTCAATTAACTGGTAGATGAGTTCATTTAAGCATACTGTAGACAGGTGCAATTTTAAGTCTCCACCATTTAGTTTTGTGAACATAAATAAATTATCCGTAAGTTTCTTCATTGTTTCAGCTTTTTTTAATGATATATTTATAAATCTTTGCATCTCTTCTTTGGATTCATACTCATTATTTTCTATAATTTGTAAAAAACCAATTATGCTTGTGAGTGGACTTCTTATGTCGTGGGCTACATTTGTTATAAGTGCATTTTTAGAAACTTCAATTTTTTTCTCGTTTTCAATTTTTTCATTTATTTTATCTGCCATAAAGTTTATATTTTTAGATATCTCAGATAGTTCATCATGACCTTTTTCACGTATTTTAAAATTTAAGTTTTCATTTGCAATAGTTTTTATACCGCAGCACATTTCATTTATGTATTTCATCCTATGATGGGTTATTATGAAAAATATCAACATACATATGGAAAGTAAAATTAAAATGTTTTTGTCTCCAACTAGTGTTCCTATTGAGTCATGAGGTGTATTTATAGGAGAGGCAATAATCCAAAGTATGGAAATATCATTACCTGTTTTTATAGGTGTTTTGTATATATAATCATGATACATGGTTAAATTCGTCGTATGATTAAAGTATTTTAAAAAGTCAGAGTATGTTTTTTCCAAGCCTTTATTTTCAGCAAGTTTAGATGAATTATATAAAATTTTGTTTTGGGGATCAGTTACAATAAAACCTAGTTTATATTTTGAATATTTAACTTCATATTTTGACAATACAGATTTATATTTGGAGTTATTATTGAAATTTACACCACTTGTATTTAAACTTACATCACGGGAAATACTCGACAATCTGCCAAGGCTATAGTTGTAATTTTGAAACTTATAAGGATACTTTTGAGATACAAAACTTATGTAGGTTGAATACACAGTCGTAAATATACAAAAACTTGCAATTAGTGAAAATATAAATGATATAAAGAATTTAGTTTGAATACCTGCTATTTTAACTTTCAATTTTATACCCAACTCCCCATACAGTTTTTATGTAATCTTTTTTAAGCTTTTGCCTCAATCTTCTTATATGCACAGTAACTGTTCTGTCAAATTCTATGTAAGGTTCCTTCCATACGTTTTCATATATTTGCTTTATACTCAGCACATTGTCCTTGTTCTTTGCAAGAAAATCCAAAATTTCAAATTCACGTGGGGTCAAATTTATCTCATCGTCATCTACCTTTACAATGTGCTTATCTGTATCCAGAAGCATGTCCTGAATTTTAATCAACTTTGAATTTTCATGAAAGTTTGAATTAAATTCTTTGTATCTTCTTAGATGGGAGTTTATCTTTGCAATTAGGAGCATTGGATTAAAAGGTTTTGAGATATAATCATCAGCCCCAATGGTAAGCCCCATTATTTTATCAGCATCGTCAATTTTAGCAGATAGTATTATAATAGGTAAATTTAAGTTTTCTCGTATTTTCATACATGCCATCATGCCGTCCATCCTTGGCATCATAACATCTAAGAGTATCAAATCTATTTTATTGTTTTTTAAAATCTCCAGGGCTTCAATTCCGTCTTTTGCACATAGGGAAGCTATGTTTTGGTTTTTTAACATTATAGTTAAAAGTTCTCTTATATTTTCATCGTCGTCTACAATTAAAACTACATTTTTGTCCATGTAAAAATTCACCTTCCTATTGTCCTATATTTATTATATACATTTTTTTATTGCTTTGGCCAATTGTAATAAAATCTTAATAAACAGTATCAATTTTGTAATATAAAATATACCAGGTTTGTAATATGAGCACATTATAATGAAGCTATCATATAAAAAAGGATGTGAATTTTTTGGAAGTATTGAAATTGGAAAATCTATCAAAGACTATAGGAAAGAGAGAAATTGTGAAAAATTTAAATTTAAGTGTAAAGGAAGGTGAGATTTTTGGATTTTTAGGGCCCAATGGTGCAGGAAAAACCACAACTATAAAGATGATTGTTGGATTTTTAAAACCTACTGGCGGCAAAATTTATATAAATGGGAAAGAAATCAAAGATAATAGGATAAGCTATATAAGCAATATGGCAGCTATAGTTGAAGCACCGGATATGTATCCATATTTAACTGGATTTCAAAATTTAAAGCAGCTGGCAAGGCTTGATGGAGATATTAGTCAAAGTCAAATAGATGAAGCTGTAAAATTAGCTGGATTAAGTGACAGGATAAATGACAAAATTAAAAAGTATTCCCTTGGAATGAAACAGAGGCTTGGTATTGCACAGGTTCTCATGGGAAACAAAAAGATATGGATACTGGACGAACCAACTAATGGACTAGATCCAAGCGGAATGATTCATTTTAGAAATTTGTTTAAAAAATATTCTAGAGAAAAGAAAGTTACCATATTCATATCATCCCACATACTTGGCGAAATGGAATCCATGTGTGATAGGGTTGCATTTTTAAATGAAGGTGAAATTAAGGGAATAGAGGATGTAAATAATATGAAGGGAAACCTTGAAAAAAGATATCTTGAAGTTGTAGGAGGAGAAGAAGATGATTTTTCCAATAATTAAAAACGAAATTATTAAGATATTTTATAGAAAAAAGTTTTTAATATGTTCTATTATATTACTGCTTGTAGCTGTATTTTCAGTATTAGCTGTGAACGGCGAAAATGGAGAGAGGGGACTGCAAAAAGACAAAAGTATAGAACAATACTATAAAGATCAAAAAAAATTAGTAAAGGATAAAACAAAAATTGCTGAAATTCAAACACATATCGATAACATTGATAAAATGGCAAAAGATTATGAATTTCAAAAAACACATCCACTAGCCTGGAAAGATACTTTAAAAAAGGATGTAAAGCTTATGGAAAGTGTTGATGATAGTAAATTGGATGATGCTAAAAAAGAACAAAGAAAAAGTGAAATTACTTATAAGAAATATTTATTAGAGAATAACATAAAGCCAGTTAGCAGTATTAAAGCTACAGGATACGTATTGTTTAATGATTACAGCACTATTTTGGATTATGGCATGATAGTGATATTTTTAGTAGCAGTGTTTATGACAGTAGACAGTGTTTCAAGTGAATACGCACCTCCTACATTAAAGCTTTTGCTTTTAAGACCTGTTACAAAGACAAAACTTCTACTTGGCAAATTTTTAGCTTGTGCCATTTCAAGCTCTGCACTTGTAGTGATTTTCAATTTGATATTTTTTTTGTTTGGAGAAATTGTATATGGTTTTGACAGCTTCAAATATCCAGTTTCTATAGAACCTGCATTTAAACACAGCAGCATACAAAATATGGATTTGCATAAATTTATATCTGTCATTCCAGGAACGTCAAGTATTATGCCTCTTTATAAATTTTTAATTGAATTTATGATCTTACAGATAATTTTTATAATTGCAGCTACAAGTTTTTGTATTCTAATATCTACTTTAATTAAAAGCAATGCAGCAGCGACATCTACAGCTATACTATTTGGAGTAGCTTATGTGATACTTTCAAAAATTCCTGCATTGTCTGATAAGTCAGATATTATGCCAGCATTTTTTATAGCCCTTGGAAGCTCTGGAAGTATAATAACAAGACGAATTGTACAAGATACAGGAGCATACTATATAAATACGTTATCTGCAAGCTTAATAATGATTGCATGGTCTATATTATTTTTAGGGTTAAGTACAATTATAGCAGAAAAAAGAGAAGAGTATATCTAGTCATTTTCAAAGAAGTAACAAGTCAGTATGCTAGTTTATTTTTCAAATGCCTTAAAGAATATATTTATAATAATTTGCAGAAACTACAAGAGCATAGACAAAGCTATTTGAAAGGGGAAATTTAATATGCCTGTTATTAATATGCTCTCTTCTGCAGAACAAGTAAAAGGGCAGGGGGTGTTGTCTGCTTACGTTGAACAAGTTAATTTAGTTAGGAATGAACTTAAGGATAGTTATGAAGTAAGAATAAATGATTTTAAATTATGTGATATTATGCACTATCATACCATTGATTTTAAGTTCTTTTTAAGTATACCATTTGCAAAATTATTGGGTACAAGTGTTGCTTATGTACATTTTGTTCCAGAAACTATAGATAATAGCTTAAAATTGCCTTACATCATAAAAAAAATATTTTACAAGTACATAATTTTGTTTTACAAAAGTGTAGATTACCTCGTAGTTGTAAATCCATATTTCATTGATGTCTTAAAAAAATATAATATAGAAGAGGAAAAGATAGTATACATTCCTAATTTCGTATCTGAAAACAACTTTTTTGAATATGAAAAGGAAAAAGCAAAAAAAATAAAGCAGGAGTTACGTATTCCGCTTAAAAAATTTGTTGTTTTGGGAGTAGGTCAGGTGCAGAACAGAAAGGGAATACTAGACTTTATTGAAGTTGCCAAAAAACTTCCACAAATTCAATTTATATGGGCAGGTGGTTTTTCTTTTGGTGTGATAACAGATGGGTATAAGAAATTAAAAAAGGTTGTAGAAAATCCACCTGAAAATGTAAGGTTTTTAGGTATCATTGATAGGAAAAATATGAATGATATTTATAATATTGCAGATATAATGTTTTTGCCTTCCTATAATGAGTTATTTCCAATGTCTGTTTTGGAAGCCATGGCACTTAAAATTCCTGTACTATTGAGGGATCTAGATATATACCATAACATTTTGTTTGATGACTATTTAAAAGGAAAAAATATAGATGAATTTGTAAAATGTATAGAAAGATTACAGGATAAAGGTGAAAGTTATAGAACTTGGTGTGAAAGGTCATGGAAATGTCACAAGTTTTATTCCAAGGAATACATCTTAAACACGTGGAAGCAATTTTATGACAAGATATATTATGAGAAAAATAAAAGAAGAAAGCTTAAGGGAAACTTAAATGAAAAATAAAATGTTTAATATAATTGTTGTATTTATTTCCGCCTGTATTTTTTTCTTATTTTTCATTTTTACAAAAGGCATCCATTCTATGATTCAAGAGTTAAAGTCACTGGATATCCACTGGATATCTTTAGCTGTAATAGCTGTTATTTTATTTTGGACATTTGAAACAATGATTTTATATACTGTAATGAAAAAGCTCTATTTTGGGGAGCATTTGCTTTTCAAATCAATAAAATTTCAAATGGTTGGTCAATTTTTTGGAGCAATTACACCTTTAGGAGCAGGAAGCCACCCTTCTCAATTATATGCAATGACAGAAGCAGGAATGCCTGCAGGACTTTCAGGGTCTATATTGATAATAAAGTTTATGATACATGAAATAGTAAGCATATTTTATCTAATAGTAGCACTGCTTTTTAGGTTTAACTATTTTAATTCAAAAATTAAATATTTTATTTACTTTGCGATCCTTGGTATTGTGATTAACGCAGGAGTGATGTTACTAGCAATATCAATTGTAATAAATAAAAAAATGACTAAGGCTATAATAAACTTTATTGTGAAATTGCTTGGAAAGGTTCATATTATGAAAGATGTAAAATCAAAACAAGGGAAAATTGAAGATGAAATAGAAAGTTTTCATAAAAATGCACTTTTAGTAAGAAAACACATAGGTATGTGTTTTCATGCTTTAATCTATTCACTTTTTCAGTGGGCTTTTTATTTTAGCATTCCTTATTGTATTTACAGAAGTTTCGGGCTTAATTCTACAGACTTATGGACAATTATGGCTGCGCAGGTGTTTCTAACAGTATTTATGACTGCAATTCCTCTTCCAGGAGCAGAAGGAGGAGCAGAAGGGGGATTTTATGTAATTTTTAATTTGTTTTTTAAAGCTAAAACTGTCATAGCCCTTTTTGTATGGAGGATAATTACTTATTACCTGTCTATTATAGTGTCAAGCATATTTATTTTAGCATTTCCAAATGTACGTTTAAAAAAATGATATTATTGAACAGTAATGTTTTGACATTTTGCATTTAAAATTTTACTATAAGTTTCAATTACTCTATGGGTGAAAATGCAGCTGGAATATTTCTTTGAAGTATGAATTGCCTCTTCACTCAATTTATTTTTTAAATTTTCATCTTTTAAGATTTTATCTATGTAATAGCTAAATTCCCAGGGCTCCTTATAAGAAAATCCATTTTTACCCTGAAGAATGATTCCGTCTATACACGGATCATATTTGCAAACTACAGGACATCCGCTGCTTAAGGCTTCTATATAGGTTAATCCTTGAGTTTCACTGGTAGAAGCAGTGACAAATATATCTGCTATTTTATAATATTTGTAAATTTCTTTTGGATCTATCATTCCTGTAAAAACAACAGTATCTCCAAGACCTTCAGTACGTACCTGCTCTTTTAAATTTTGTAAATAAGGGCCATCTCCTACAATTAAAAGTTTAACATCCCCAACCTTATTAACTACAGTATTAAAGAGTTTTATGAGTTCACTTATATTTTTTTCTTTTCCTATCCTTCCAATATAAGCTATAACTTTATCTGTATTTTTAATTTTAAGTGTTGAAAGAATTTCTTCCTTTTCGTTTAAAAGCAAAGGTCTGCAAAATTTATTTAAATCAATTCCCGTTGGTATCACATTAATAGGTTTATTTACTCCATAATGAAGCAGCATCTTCTTTGTTTTTTCTGTTGGAACAACTACGCCATCAAGGCTATTTAAAAGTAGACGGGTTATTTTCCCAACAGCACTTTTTTTTATAAGTTTTCCGCCAAATAGATAGTCTAAATATTCTTCATACATTGTATGATAGGTGTGAATTTGAGGTACATTTATTTTGCTGGCGATGTACTTGGCTGCAAATAAGGTAGAAAATTCTGTTTGAGAATGGATCATATCAGGTTTCCAATCTATAAGCCTATTTATGATTCTATTACGAAATGGAACTTTAATTCTGGCATTAGGGTAAATTCCAATGCCAATGGACTTTAAGTAACATATATCTCCTATGATTTTCTCATTTCCTGTAGGAGATAGGGTTAGAATTTTAACATCGTAATTATTATTCTTTAATTCTTTATATAAATTGTATATTGAAGTGACAACACCATTTATCATAGGAAAATATGTGTCGGTAGTAATTAAGATTTTCATTTTCTATTTCTCCTAATCTAATTAGAATTTTCTATTCCTAATTAGTGTTTCCAATAATATATAAAAAAATAATGAAACGTAATATAATTTTGAATTTATCATAAAATTAACTATAATGATATTTTTTAGGAGTGAAATATGTCAGGCGATATATCAAAACATACAAAATATATTGTTAATTTACCTTATCCTAAGCCAAGAGTGGAAAAAACAAGTATAGGATATGCAAATGTTCTTCTTAAAGATTATGCAGGAGAAGTAAGTGAATTTACTGCAGTCTCCCTCTATGTGTATCAACATATGGTAAGCGAAGGAATATTTGAAGATTATGCCAAGATTATAGGGGGTATATCTATGGCTGAAATGAAACATTTAGAGCTTATAGGAAAAACAGTTAAACTTCTTGGTATAAAGCCAGTTTATATTGATTCTGCATGTCCACCTGGACAGTTATGGACACCTGCTTACGTTAACTTTATCACCTTCATTAAAGATATGCTTTTAGAGGATATTAAATCGGAAAAAAAAGCTATTAAAAATTACAAGTACCATATATCAATAATTAAAGATAGATATATACAAGAACTTATTAAAAGAATAATTATGGATGAAGAGTTACATCTAAAGTTGTTTACAGAATTATATGAAAAGTATAGTGCAGTACAATAATACTTAAATTTCCAATTAGGCAAAAACAATTGACCCTGAATTGATATCAATTCAGGGTTATTAGACATATAAGTAGATAATGAACTACTGTTGTCCCTTGTCCTTTTTTTGTCCATTATTGCCATTACCGTTATTTCCTTTATCCTTGGTATCCGCTTTATTACTGTTAGTTACTTCTGTTTTAGGTTCATTTTTTATAGTTGGTGCTGATGAAGTTTGTTTTTTTGTATTTTCACTATTTACAGAAGCTGATTTAGGTGAAGTTGATTTTGCTGGAGTTGAAGCTGAGTCAGTGGAAGTTGGGCTAGCTTCTGTAGTGCTTGTAGCAGTATTTGTTGTAGTAGAGGTAGTTGGTGCTGGTGAAGTTTGTTTTTTACTTTCCGATGTAGTTTCATTATTTTTTGAATCCTTCTTTGCCTGGCCTTTATTTTCTTTTGTTGTTTTACCCACACTTATTTTAGAAGCTTCTTTTTTAGCTTCAACAGCTTTTGCAAGATTTTGTTTTTCCGTATCTAATGCTAGCTTTTTCTGCTGCAGCAAATCTTCTGCAGCTTTAATTGCAGCTTCATCTCCTGATTGTTTTGCTGTCTCAAGAGCTACTTTAGCTTCATTATATTGTTTTTTAGCATCATTGTAAAGTTGACGTTCTTTTTTTACAGCTATTAAGGCATTTCTTTTTGCTGTTTGCATTTCTATAACTTTTGCTACTGTAGCTTTTGCTTTATCTGGAAGTTTATCTTGAAGTTTGGTTAATACATCTAAAGAATTTTTCTGCTTATCAATAATTTTGTTTTCTATGTTTTCAACGTTTTTAAGTTTATCTTCATCACCTGAAGTTTGAGTTTTGTCTACTGCATCTTCAATTTTAGTTTGAGCTTCATTCATGGTATTTTCATAGTCAGTAAGAGCTGTATTTGCAAGATCCTGTTTATCTTCACTTGTCATTACTTCACTTTCACCTAATCTTTCTTCTGCTATATCGGATAAGGTATCGGCTTTAGCTTCTTCTGAAGAAGATAGTGTAACTTTCAAATTGTCTATAGCTTTATCTGCTGAATATAAAATACTGTCTGGTGTTATACCTGCTTGATCCGTTAAAGTTGCTGTATCAGAAGCAAGTACACTGCTGCCTAAACTCATTGTTACCACTATACTTGTTACTAAAATCATTACTTTTTTCATTTTAATAGTCCTCCCTAAATATATAAATTTGAACCACATTTTTTTATTAATCTCATTTAACTATTCACTAAAATATACGGATGTTAAATATGTTTTAGGGGGGCTTCAATTAAAAATTAAAAGATAATAGTTATAGATGATTTACTACGGTAATCTACATGTGATGCATAAATATATTACAAATCCTAAAATAAATAATTTAAATTCCATAACTTTCAAATCTATATAATTGATGCTATAATAAGCAATATATGCTTAAAAATTATGATCATAAAAGAAAGGAAGTGTGAAAACCTGATAATATTTGACGAATAGAAAAAGCATTATAATTTTTAAATTAATACATTATACTATTTGTTATGTTTTTTAAAGTCAGGAAATAAATAATAATGAAACATTGGAAAGTAAATCTTTATACTGTTTGGTTTTCCCAGATATTGTCCATAATGAGTTTTAATTTTGGTATGCCTTTTTTGCCATTTTATATACAGCAGCTTGGCATTACAGCTCCAAATGACATTAAGTTTTATTCTGGTATTTTAAATGCAGCACCAGCTGTTACAATGGCAATTATGTGCCCTATTTGGGGGATTATTTCAGACAGATATGGTAGAAAGCTTATGCTTATAAGGGCTATGCTTTTTGCATCGTTTATAATTGGGGCAACAGGTATGGTTGCTAATGTAAATCAACTTATAATCTTAAGACTTTTACAAGGTGTGTTTACGGGAACTGTTACTGCAGCTCAAATTTTAGTAGCAGCTAATACACCTAAAAATAGAATTTCTTATGCATTAGGGTTTTTATCTTCATCAACATTTATTGGACAATCTATTGGACCAGTAATTGGAGGTATAGTGGCAGAGTTTGTTGGATATCGTGTAAGTTTTATAATAGGTGGTATTCTTATGTTTTTTGATTTCCTATTAGTTTTATTTGTTGTAAAGGAAGAAAAGCAGGTAGTAAAGGAAAGCATTAATTCTACTGAAAAAAAAGAAAAGACATCTATACTTTCTATTTTTACTGTTACAGCTGTCTCAATGCTATTAGTTATTTTATTTATAAGAATAGGACGTACTGTGTTTAACCCATATATTCCAATATATGTACAAGAAGTTACAGCTACAACAAAAGGAGCATCAGGCATTACAGGTATAATAAATGGGATTTTGGCTTTAATGACAGCTATGTCTGGATTGATTTTAAGTAAACTAGGTGACAAGTATGACAAAATGAAATTATTAATGATATACCTAACATTAGGTATGGTATTTGCAATACCACTTGTTTATATAAATAAATTATGGTTATTTACAGTTGTTTTAGGTATTGTATTTTTTATTACAGGTGGAGTGGAACCTATGATAATGTCAATTACTACAGAAGATACTCCTGTGGACAAAAGAGGTTTATTGTTTGGTATCCAGGGAACTGTAGGCAATGCTGGATTTGCAGTAGCACCTTTATTAGGAGGGGTGATTTCAATAAAATATTCAACTAATGCAATCCTCATATTCATACCTATATTTCTACTTATTTCAGCTTTAGTTGTTTTAAGTATAATAGTTCACAATGCAAGACATAATTTCCATTCGAGTTTGAATTTAAAAAATATGTTTAAGTCTTAATATACTATATAACAATTTTGTATTTCTACATAAAAATCTAATATTAGCGAAGAATTAACTAAGTATAAAAGGGGGAATTATTCTTGGCTGGTAAGATAAAAGAAATTATTGATAATGTGATTAAACACCGTTCTAAAGGGAATCCTGCTATTGCAGAAATGACTAAAACTAAATTTATTTTAAAGGGAATCAATCCAAATAAATTTGATAGCAATTCCTATGATGATCCAATTATCATAGAAAAACTTATTAAAATTGTTGAACAAATGGATGTAAAAAACTCAGTATATAAGGGGATAAATATAAAATCAGTTTTTTCAACTAAATCCTTAGAAAAGGAAGTAGTAGAAGATATTAAAAATAAACTAGCTCCTTGTAATGCCAAACTTATAATATTTTTTGCTTCTTCTAAATTTGACCAATATAAGTTAAGTAATTTAATGAAGGAAGCATTTAAAGATTGTCTAGTAGCGGGATGTTCTACTTCAGGTGAAATAGTTAGTGGAAAGTTATTAAAGAATTCTGTAGTGGCAATGGCTTTTAATTCAAATATTGTTTCCGATGCCAAAGTTGAAGTAATTGAAAATATGAAACAAGGATTAGATGTGGAGAGGGCTTTTACATCTTTAGAAAAATATTTTAATGAAAGTGCATATACAATGAATACAAAAAAGTTTGTTGGTATAGTTTTAATAGATGGTGTGAGTAAGAAAGAAGAAAATATTATGGATTTGATAGGCAATAGAACCAATGTATTTTTTATTGGTGGATCTGCTGGAGATGATTATAATTTTAGAAAAACCTATATACTAGCAAATGGAAAGGCATATACAGATTCAGCAGTGATTATAATGCCTAAGATAAGTGATAATGCTGAGTTTAGCATTATTAAAACGGAAAGCTTTAAGTGTTTAGATACGGTATTAACGGCAAATAAAGTGGATGAAAGCAACAGGGAAGTCATTGAATTTAACAATAAACCAGCTATTGTGGCTTATTCAAATGCTGTAGGGGCACATTCAATTGAAGATGTACAAAATTATTTTACGATAAATCCTGTTGGATTAGTAATAGGGAAAAATGATGTGTTTGTTAGAAGTCCTCAGCAAGTAAAAGGTACAAGTATGCTGTTTTATTGTAACATACTGGAAGGCACAGAGGTTAGACTACTTCAGTCTACAAATATTATTGAAGATACAAAGAAAGCTATTGAAAGTAAAATTAATGAATTTGGGAAAATTGATGGAATTATAAATTTTAACTGTGTTCAGAGAACCCGTGAACTAGAGGAAAAAGGTCTTGAAAAACAATACGGAGATATATTTAAAGATATGCCCACAATTGGATTTTCTTGTTATGGTGAAGAATTTATAGGGCACATGAATCAAACAGCTACTATGCTAGTTTTTAAGTCAAAAACAAATATATAAAAGAATTATTATTTATATAATTAGAAGAATATACAGATTAAATTTTATGAAATGGGGCAGCAAATCATGGATATGGATAATATGCAAATTCTTTTAAATAATTCTAATGTACTTATTATTGATGATTCCTATTACAATGTTAAAATACTTACAGCAATGTTTGAACAGAAAGAGTACTGTGTTAGGAATGCTTATAGTTATGAATTAGGGCTTAAATCTGTAAGAGAAAATATACCGGACATAATTTTACTTAAAGTTAATATAGGAAATATATATGGATATGAAATATGTGAAAGGTTAAAGGCTAGTTATAAACTTCAGAAAATTCCTGTTATTTTTATCATTGATGAAAATGAACCTATTGATAAAGATAAGGTATTTACTGCTGGAGCTTATGACTATATAACTGTACCATTTAATTATAAAGAGGTTACTACACGAGTTGATAATCAGCTAAAGATTAGGGCGATACAGCTTGAAATGAAAGAAAACAATGATGATTTGGAAAAACAAGTGTATGAAGGAAAGCGTCAGTTAGAGGAGATAACTGAAGAACTTAAAGAATTTAACATTACGCTGGAAGAAGAAATTACTGAACGCACAAAAACTGAAGAAGCTTTAAGAGAAAGTGAGAGAAACTTTCGTTATTCCATAGAAGAAGCTCCAGTTCCTGTAATGATATATACACAAGACGGAGAAGTATTAAAGATCAATAGAACATGGAGTGACATTACAGGATATACCATTGCCGATATTCCTACAATATCTAAATTAGCAGAAATATCGGATGTATTTAAAGAAGATATACACAAGCTATCAAGCTTTAGTGAAAAACAAAACAGCGGTGAGTATTCTGTGAAGACAAAACATGGTAATATACGAATATGGGATTTTTACTTAGCCTGTATTGGAAAATTGACTGATAAACGAAATATGTTAATAGTAGTAGCTGTAGATGTAACGGAAAAAAGATGTATGGAACAATTGCAAAAAAACATAGAAAAAGAAAGAATTAGGCTAAATGAAATTCAAAAGTATGACAGGATGAAAACAGACTTTTTTGCCAACATTTCTCATGAGCTCAGGACACCTATTAATCTTATTTTTTCAGCCATACAGGTGTACAAACTTAAGTTAAAAGAATGTATCTGTGAGAATCCATGTTCAGATAGATATAAATATATAAAAGTAATGGAACAAAATTCCTATCGCCTTTTAAGGTTGGTAAACAATTTAATTGACATAACGAAGATAGACTCGGGATACTTTAGTATAGATGAAGTTAATTACAATATAGTAAGCCTTGTAGAAGATACGACTCTTTCTATAGCTGATTATATAAAAAGCAAAGGATTATCTATAGTATTTGATACTGATGTAGAAGAAAAAGTTATAGCTTGTGATCCGGAAGAAATAGAGAGAATTATGTTGAATTTGTTATCAAATGCTATAAAGTTTACTCCCCGCGGCGGGAAGATTATGGTTAATGTAGAAGATGGCAATAAAAGTATTTCTATAAAGGTAAAAGATACAGGCAAGGGTATTCCCAAAGAAAAGTTAAATTCTATATTTGAACGCTTTGTACAAGTTGATAAATCTCTTGCAAGAGAGAATGAAGGAAGTGGAATAGGACTTTCATTAGTAAAAGCTTTAGTAGAATTACACGGTGGAACTATATCAGTAAAAAGTAAGGAAGGTTATGGCAGCGAATTTATCATTCATATTCCATGTAAATTAGTAGATGGTAAAACTTCTAGCAAGAACGAATATGGTTTGAGGAAAAATTATATTGAAAAAATCAATTTAGAGTTTTCTGATATATATAATTAATTTGAAAGGTTGTTTTTAGGAAAATTTATAAAAACATATTGACAAAGAAGAAATAATTGCTAAAATAAAATTAGCACTCAGTTATTATGAGTGCTAATAAAAATAATTTAAAGAGGCGTTTTTATGTTCCGATTAATACTTATTTATTCGAAACAGAAGGAAGTAGTAAGGACGGCTTGATTACGGTGAAATAGCCGCGCTAACTTACATTTAAGCGAGGCTTTCTTAAATTGATTCCATTAAATATAACAAAACATTTTTATTTAGATGAAAGGAAATGATAAAATGACTACAAAACAATTTAAGGCTGAATCCAAAAGATTACTTAATTTAATGATTAATTCTATTTACACAAATAAGGAAATATTTTTGAGGGAACTTATATCAAATGCCAGTGATGCAATTGATAAAAGTTATTATCGTTCACTAGTTGATGAAAATGTTAGCTTTAATAAAGAAGACTTTTATATTAGAATTGCAGCAGATAAAGAAAACAAAACCCTTACTATTACTGATACTGGTATAGGTATGACAAAAGATGAACTTGAAAATAATCTAGGTACTATTGCAAAAAGTGGTTCCTTTACATTTAAAAATGAAAATGAAGCAAAAGAAGGAGTAGATATCATAGGTCAATTTGGAGTTGGCTTTTACTCTGCTTTTATGGTGTCAGATTTAGTTACTGTAAAAAGCCGTGCCTTGAATTCAGATGAAGCATACAAATGGGAATCAAAGGGCGTAGAAGGGTATACAATTGAGCCTTGTGAAAAAAATGAAGTTGGAACTGAAATTACATTGAAAATTAAAGAAAGTACTGATGACGAAAAGTACGATGAATTTTTAGATGAATATAAAATAAGATCATTAATTAAAAAATACTCTGATTTTATAAAGTATCCAATTAAAATGATGGTAAAGAAAAGCAAACTAAAAGAAGGCAGTAAGGATGAACATGAAGACTATTTTGAAGATGAAACTTTAAATAGTATGGTTCCAATTTGGAGAAAAAATAGAAATGAATTGAAGCCTGAAGATTATAATCAGTTCTACATGGATAAACATTTTGGATATGAAAAACCTCTTAAGGTAATCCATTCGAGTGTTGAAGGTGTTGTAAGTTATAATACCTTACTTTTTATTCCAGCTAGAGCACCTTTTGATTTCTATACTAAGGAATTCGAAAAGGGATTGGAACTTTATTCAAATGGCGTTCTCATAATGGAGAAATGTGGAGATCTTTTACCAGATTACTTTAGCTTTGTACAGGGATTAGTTGATTCAGCAGATCTTTCACTTAATATTTCAAGAGAACTTTTGCAGCATGATAGACAGCTTAAATTTATTGCAAAAAAGATAAAGGAAAAAATTAAGAGTGAACTTTTATTAATGCAGAAAAATGATAGAGAAAAGTATGATGAGTTTTATAAAAACTTTGGAAAACAGCTTAAATATGGTGTTTATGCTGATTTTGGAAGTAATAAAGAGGTACTTCAAGATTTACTCATGTTCTATTCTTCTACAGAGAAAAAGCTTGTAAGCCTTGATGAATATGTTTCTCGTATGAAGGAAGACCAGAAGTTTATATACTATGCAACTGGTGAAAACATAGATAAAATTGAAAAATTACCACAAACTGAAGTCGTTAAGGATAAAGGATATGAAATATTGTACTTTACAGATGAAGTTGACGAATTTGCAATTAAGATGCTTATGAAATACAAGGAAAAGGAATTTAAATCTGTTTCAAGCAAAGATTTAGGATTTGAATCTGATGACAAGGAAAGTGAAAAGGAAACAAAGGAAAATAAAGAACTGTTTGATTTCATGAAAGAAACATTAAATGGAAAAGTTAAAGAAGTTAGGGCATCAAACAGATTAAAGACCCATCCTGTTTGTCTTGCAAATGGTGGTGAATTGTCAATTGATATGGAAAAAGTGCTTAATACAATGCCAAACAATCAAAATGTAAAAGCAGATAAAATTTTAGAGATAAATACAAATCATAAAATGTTTAAATCAATAAAAGATGCATTTGAAAATGATAAAGATAAACTTAAAATGCTTTCAAATGTATTATATAATCAGGCACTTATGATTGAAGGACTGCCTGTAGATGATCCTGTGGAATTTGCAAATGATGTCTGCAGCTTGATTAAGTAAAGAGGAATATGCTGACAAATCTCATCACGTTAAAAACTTTTAATAAGTATAAAGCTGGGTATTTTGAAAATCTAAAGAAGTTTAGCTAAACTCGTACCTCAGACATATCTAAGTTTCTAAGATTTTCTAAAATACCCAGCTAACACTTATATAAAAGTTTTTAAATGTGATTTCAATTTTGTCAGCATATTCCTTAGTATAATTATGGATGATTTTCTTACGTTAACACTACAGAAAATCTAAATATAACGATATTGAAGTAGAGCTTTAATAAGCTTTAAATTTAGAAATTTTTGAACGCTCGCTTTACTAAACCAAAACATTAATGGTTCTATAAATTTAAAGATTTTTTTGCGATAGCTAAAAATCATCCTTCATTGTCAGTTGTCCACTATCAACTTTCAACTAAAAAAATTTTACATGTGCGAAAGTTGAGTTAATTGTATTTTAACCGCAGGAACTAGGGATTTTCTCCTTGTTAAGTCTTTTGTTGTTATATATGGATAAAAGCACAACTATAATTAAAAGTGAAATACTCCATAAGGCTGCTTTAAATAACAATAGTGTAAATGATACAATGAGTATTGAAATTGCAATTTTGAGTTTAATGTTGTGAAGTAATTTAAATCCTGCAGCTAAACCAACTATTGCATTGGATAGAAAAAATACGTTAGCACAGGTTACAATCTTGTCCAGACTTAAAAAATTTGCAGCTGCTAGAGATAAAACTACAAGATGTATACATACAAGTGTTATTATGGCATTGATGGGACTTCCGTTTTTGTTTACATATGAGAGATAAAAGGGCAGTTTATTGTTTGCAGCACGCTTTGCACTCATTCTTGAAACTCCTCCAACTATCATAAGATAAGTACACATACACAGTCCTGATGCAGCAAGAGCAATTATAGGCAGAGAAAATGAACCAAATAGTGGGGTCATGATTGTCAGTATATCATGACTGCTTGAAGATACATTTTGTACGGAAAGTGCAACAGTAATATATAAGCTTATAATAACTATAAGGCTTACTGTCATTGCTTTTATAAGTGTAATTTTTGGATTTTCTATGTCTTCTATATAGTTCCCTATGATTTCCCATCCTATGATTGCCCAAAATAAAAGTAAAAGGGTATATCCAAACTTAGAAAAAGAAAATGATGTTTCAGGTGCATGTACATTTGAAGCAAAAATCAAGGTATATATGCTTCCACAAAATAATAGTGCAGCTGTGAGTCCTGTTAAAATTAAAGTGAATTTTGCCAGAGTTTTTACACCACATATAAGAATTAGGGCACATATAATTTCCATTCCAAATGCAATCATTTCAACTTTAATATTTGAAAATATGTTAAAGCTTTTTAAAAAGTTTGCAGCTGTAATTAAAACTGCTGTGGGGCCAAAACAAACTGCAGCTGTAAGAAAGTTTGAAGTCAGTTCTCGAAAAAAATTCCCAAATACATTTCCAATAGCGATTGAAACGCCTTCATTTCCAGGACTTTTCAAGCTTAGAAATACAAAAACATAGGCAAATATAATGCCAAGTAGCATTATTATAATCCAGGCTGGTATTGCCCATTTTCCAATTAGCTTGTAGGCAAGAGGTGGTAACAGAACTATTCCTGATCCTAGCACCGGGCCTACTATAAGACCACAAAGTGTTATTGTTCCAATGTTTTTATTTTTACTCATAAGTTTTCTCCTAATAGTATAATATTATTTTAAATAATAGATTCAAAGATGCGCCATAATTGAACAATTAAAACCAGTATACTTTTGCAAAAGCTTACCTTAAAAAATTCATTGAATTTCCAATAGATTCATAGTAGCATAAGATTAACTATTAATAAAATTGAATTATTTGAAAGTACAGTTCAGTTTTATTGAAGTAAGTGGAGGTATGATATGGAATTTAGAAATTTGAGGACATTTTCTGAAATTGCGCATTTAAAAAGTTATACTAAGGCAGCAGAGGAATTGGGATATGCCCAGTCTACTATTACGACCCAAATTCAACTTTTAGAGGAAGAACTTGGTGTAAAACTTTTTGAAAGAGTTGGAAGAAAAATACACCTTACTTCAAAGGGTGAAGTGCTTCTTAAATATGCAGAAAATATAATAAGCCTTACAGAGGAAGCTAAAGAGGCAGTAAGTGAAATAGATCTTCCCTGTGGAATTCTAAAAATAGGGATTGTAGAATCTCTATGCACTATGAGACTCCCAGAATTACTTAAAAAATATCATATGAAATATCCTGAAGTGGAAGTGATAATTAAAGTAGGTGTTTGTTCAGATTTGCGAAGTATGCTTAAAAACAATATAGTTGATTTGGCATTTATTTTGGATAAACCAGTTGTTGACCCAGATTTGATATCCTGTGTATCTTATAATGAACCAATGATATTTTTAACGTCTCCAGTAAATAGGCTTGCTGGTAAAAGACAAGTTACAATGGAAGACATTAAAGATGAGCCTTTAATTGTAACGGAAAAAGGGTGCAGCTATAGAAATATTTTTGAGAAAATGTTTCAAAAATCAGGTTTAAAACCTAATATAGCATTGGAAGTTGGAAGTATTGAGGCAATTAAGAGCTTTACTATAAGCAATCTTGGAATAACCCTGCTTCCTGTTATGACTGTAGAAAAGGAACTTGAAAATGGTGAACTTATTGGGTTTGATTTGGATGGTTGTAAATTTAATATGACAACACAAATACTATATCACAAGAACAAATGGGTAACAGCTGCAATGAGGGCATTTATATCAGAAGCTAGAGGTTAATTTGTGTTATAATAATGCTAAATCCAATGGTAAATTGTTCATAGATTTTACAACTTGGAGACAAGTGAAGGATGGTTTTTACATATCTCTAATATATACTTTATATTGTAGTAAAGATGTTTTGGCATGCTAAACAGCTAAATACAATTTTGGAGGTATTTATTATGAATAGAAAAAAAATATTAGTTTGGATTTTAACATTATTAGTAGTAGGAGGTGCTTCAGGAATTACCTATGCAAGTGAAAAAATGGATACTACTAAAAATGTAGTTGCAGCAGCAGAAAATAAGAATAATAGTAATGCTTTAAAGCAGGGAACTATGAATGATGAAGAGGCAATTAAAATAGCTGCAGAAGCAATGAAAAATTACATGGGAAAAGATGCAAACTATTTTTCACAAATTAAAGTAGACAGATCAGCTGATATTGCAAAAGAAACACAACAATTAAATAAGAAAGACGAAAAAGAAGGTTCAGAGGGTGAAAAAAAATTTGAAGAAATAAGGGAAAAATACTCAAAAGAACATCCAGAAGATGCAAAAGTAGAGGCAGAAAATATGGCTAAAGCAAAAGATCAGAGAATGATATATATTCTTTTCACTCCTAAAAATTATGATGAAAATAAGATGTGTAACTATTCTGTTTCTATAGATGAAAAAACAGGTGAAATAGTAGGTGTAAGAGCTGAAAATGACTCGGACAAGGATTTTAAGCCTGCAATTGTTGATAATAGAATTAAAGATACGACTTTAAACTTCTGTAAAAAAATAGGAAACAAAATTAAAGGTAATACTATAAAAGTTGATAAAAATATTAACTTTGGCAGGCTATTAGTAAGATGTGAGCTAGATGACGGAAGAGATGCCGAATTTGAAATAAATCTTAAAGATTATTCTGTAGTATATTATCAACTACAGAGTATTAAGCTTTTGCCTTCTATGAAAAAGGACCTTAATAACCAAATTAGACAAATTGAAATTAATTAGTAAATAAAATTTTTAATACTATATGGAGTTTATTAGGTATTCAACATTCTCAGTTTAAAAACATTGCGGCATAACTTTTTTGAGAGGACAGAGGACAATTGTCCTCTGTTAAATGTCATCTAAAAAGTAATTGATATTATAAAAAATCTAAATGATCAGGAGGACAATCATGTAATGATAAAAATATTAGTTGTTGAGGATGAGCTTCCAATATCGAACTTAATAAAGCTGAATTTAAATATGTCAAATTATGAGTGTAAAACAGCTTTTAATGGAGAAGATGCTTTAGAGGAAATTGAAAATGATAGCTTTGACTTAATACTTTTAGATGTTATGCTTCCAAAAATTGATGGCTTTACATTATTAGAAAAGATAAAGCCTCTAGGAATTCCAGTTATATTTTTAACTGCTAAAACCTCTGTCACAGATAAGGTATATGGTCTTAGAGCTGGGGCTGATGATTATATAACAAAACCTTTTGAAGGTATTGAATTATTAGCTAGAATTGATAATGTGCTTAGACATTATAATAAAAATACTAATGTAATAAATTTTGAAGATGTAGAGATAAATTTAAGGGAAATGACAGCTAGGAAAGCAGGTGAAGCTGTAGAGCTTACTTTAAAGGAATTTGAATTATTAGTGTTTTTAGTACAAAATAAAAATGTTGTATTAACCAGAGAAAAGTTAATAGAAAAAATTTGGGGATATGACTATGTTGGGGAAACCAGGACTATAGATAACCATATACAAAAATTGAGAAAAAAGCTTCAGTGGAAGGATAAAATTAAAACTGTATTTAAATTAGGATACAGGCTGGAGGGCTAAATGAAATTCTGGGAGAAGATATTTTTATGCACCTTGGTTATATTTGAAATATTTTTTGTTCCTTCATCAATATATTTAATTAGCAGTAATTTTAAATTGAATCTTAATACAGAAATTAATTCTGGAATAAATGAGCAGCAAAGATTTTGCTTTTTTGTAGAATCAAATTTATTTTTATTTAAAATTCAAAAAGAGTCTAATTCTTACAAGACTGAACTTGATAAACAAAGTATAGATTCAATGATTAGTACATATTTAAATAATTTTGGAAAACAGGATATATATATTGAGGTAATAGATAATAACAATAAAGTTATTTTTACTAATTTAAGCATGAATATATCAGATAAAAGAGAGGAACTTAATGTTCAGCTTAATAAAGTGAAGTATATAATACGTGATATTGATGAAAAAAACTATTTATTTATAACTAAAAAAATAAATTTAGACAATAATTACTATAAAATTTCTTATGTTAAAGATGTTTCAAGTATTTATGAAAATAAGAAATATTTGTTGAATCTTCTTTTAAAATTAAATATATTTGTTTGTATAATTTTAATTATAGTAACCATAGCATTAAGTAAGTTTATAGTAAATCCTATAAATAAATTAATTAAAACCACTCAAAAAATAGCTGCTGGAAACTTTAGTGAAAGAGTAAAGGTAATATCAGATGATGAGATTGGATTATTATCAAAAAATTTTAATGATATGGCAGATGTTGTGGAGGATAAAATAAATGAACTAGAGATGGTTTCAGAAGATAAGCAGAGATTTATTGATAATCTTGCTCATGAGCTTAGAACGCCATTAACTTCTATAATAGGTTATGCTGATTTTCTTAGAACTACTAAGTATGATGAGGAAACCTTTATAAATTCCTTAAGTTATATATACAGCGAAGGCAAGAGATTAGAAAAATTAGCCTTCAAATTAATGGATTTAATTATTTTAAGAAAAAAAGATTTTAAAATGAAAAGTGAAAATGTTCTTAAGCTTCTAGTTGAAATTAAAGATTCCATGCAGCCAAAATTGGAGAAGAAAAATATTCATTTAGAAATTTTAGCTGAAGATTTAAATTTATCGATGGATAAAGAGTTAATGACGGTGATGATAACTAATTTTGTTGATAATGCCGTTAAAGCATCTCAAATTGGTGATAAAATATACTTAAAGGCATATAAATATGATGCTTCTAATATAATATTGGAAGTTAAGGACAGCGGAATTGGTATTCCAGAAGAGGATATATCAAAGGTAATGAAACCATTTTTTATGGTGGACAAATCCAGGGCAAGGGCTAGTAATGGTGTAGGGCTTGGACTCTCTTTGTGTGTGGAAATTGCTAAAATTCATAATGCTAGGATTGATATAGAAAGTAAGGTTGGAGAGGGTACCGCAATAAAGGTAATTTTTTAAGAGACAAAATGTTCTATTTTTACAAGAGCTTTTAATACTTATAATACCATGTTTAAGAAAGGGAGGTTTAACTAATGACAAAGATACATATTGATTCAACTATTTATACTACAAAACCAGCAGATTCTCGATTATCCAAGGAGATGGCAGTTTATGATTTGCTGGAGGAGCTTGATATACCTTATAGTCGTATAGATCATGATGTAACGGCAAGCATTGAGGATTGTCATAATGTAGAAAGGCTTTTGGGGATTACCATTTGCAAAAATTTATTTTTGTGTAACAGCCAGAAAACTGACTTTTATTTGCTTATGATGCCTGGCGATAAAAAGTTCAAGACAAAAGAACTGTCTTCGCAGATTCAATCTTCCCGTTTGTCATTTGCACCAGCGGAGTATATGGAAAAGTATCTTAATATTACACCAGGCTCTGTGAGTGTTATGGGACTTATGAATGATGCAGAACATAACGTAAAACTTTTGATAGATGAGGATGTAATAAAAGGAGAATATGTGGGATGCCATCCTTGTATTAATACTTCAAGTCTTAAGATTGAGACCAAATATATTATAGATAAGTTTCTTCCACATACAGGACATCTTCCAACATATGTGAAATTAACAGGAGAATAGTTTTACATAGGAGGAATAGATTTGTTCTTTAATGATATTTCAGTAAAGAGGCATTTAAAAATAAAAGAAACACCTAATTACATATACATAGAGCCCCATCCTTTGCTTAGAAAATATATTGCACACTATACTATATTATTTCCTAATCCAAAAGAAATGGGAAGGTGCAGTGATAATATTGGTGATTTAACTTTAATACCTGACTGCAGTGGTTGTATTATATATACTTATGAAAATAATAATTTTTTATTAAGCCTTTGGGGAGCAACAACAAAAACAGTTGTAGTAAAAAATGATGTGAACTCTAAAAAAATAAGATTTTTTATTGAGTTTGTACCTGGTGGCCTACATGCTATTACTGGGATAAAACAATCAGAATTATGTGATATTCAAACACAAGTAGATGAAGTTGATAAGTGTTTGTATGATTCATTAAATCATGCTGCCGAGATTGCAAATAATGCAGATGATATGATTTCAATAGTGAATAGGATTTTTTTGGAAGCAGTAGAGAAAAATAATAAGCAGCATGCAGTTATGAGATCTAGCTTAGAGAAAATTAAAGCTGCAAATGGAGTGCTAACAGTAAAAGAATTATCATCAAGTGAATATGTAAGCCAGCGTCATTTAAATAGATTGTTTAATGAGTATATTGGGATAAATCCAAAAATGCTTTTAAGAATTTCTAGGATAAATTATTCAATAAATATGTTAAAAAAAGCTGAGAATAAAAGTTACATAAATGCATCTCAAATTTTTGGCTATTTTGATCAATCACATTTTATACATGATTTTAAGCAAATATGTGGAGTCTCTCCTAAAGAATTTTTCAAAAACATGTCTGATTTTTACAATGAACTTTTTAAATATTGATATATAATGAACAATGTTAGAAAAGTATATAAATAGGAGATGTTAGAAATGAAATTTGTATGTCCACTTATAGCTGTTAGTGATATTGAAATTTCAAAAAATTTTTATGAAAAAGTGCTTAATCAGAAGGTAACCATGGATTTTGGAGCAAATGTTACTTTTGAAAATAGTTTTGCAATACAAAAAGGTTTTGCGGAACTTATTGATATAAATAAAAATGAAGTTGCCAATAAGTCAAATAATTTTGAACTCTATTTTGAAGAAGAGGATTTAAATGAATTTGTGGAAAGGTTAAAGGATTTTGATAACATAGAATATGTTCATGATGTTAAAGAACATCCATGGGGACAGAAAGTTATCCGATTTTATGATCCTGATAAGCATATTATTGAGGTTGGGGAAAGTATGGTAAGTGTTATAAAGCGGTTTTTAAGTGAAGGTTTGACACCTGAAGAAACAGCTAAGCGTACTCAGTTTCCTATTGATTATATAAGGCAATTAGAAGAATGTAAATAATTTAATTTTCGCACATATGAAGATATGACTTAATGTAAAAATAATGCAAAACGGTATTTTTAATTAATAGTTAAGAATGAAGAATTAATATTTAGTGTGGATTTTTGATGGATTATTTTGTTAAAAAATCAACCCTTACTATTAATTCTTCATTATTAATTCTTAACTATATAATAATTTATCTGTTAAATTTTGTTTTTATGCTTGTCCAATAATCTGCGTTTTCAAGCCCCAATCTCCAAATAGCAATGCCATTTAAATTATAGGAATTAACTAAATCTAATTTATATCCTAAACTCTGGCCATTTTCAAACCAATCTGAGTGAGCTATACCAGAAGTATCTGTATAATTAAAATATGGCGATTTTGATATATCATCCCACAGTACAGCCGCATTGTTTGTAGCTGCAATATTGTACATGCCATTTATTCCATAAGCTTTTGTACCATTTGATGACCAATCGTATCCATAAGCTGCAACACCTAACATAATTTTTTCTCTTGGAATTATGGTAATTGCGTATTTAACTACATTTTCAACCCAAGATATAGAGGCAATTGGACCTGCTGTTCCACCAGGATAGTGTTCATCATAGGTCATTATAGCTATTTGATCAGAATACTTTGCCAGTGCAGCATAATCGTATGCTCCGCTCCAAGTATCTATTGTACTATCACTTGTTTTAGCTGGTACTGAAAGGGTTACTGAAAAACCTTGTGGAGTTAACAAGTTGTAAAGTTCTTGTACAAAAGTTGTGTAGTAGTTTCTATCATAATAGAAAACTCCTTCAAGATCTACATTTACGCCTTTGTAGCCATTTACTTTTATTGCATTTAAAAGATTGCTTTCTAAATTTTGTCTGTTTGTTTGATTTTCTAGTACTGATTTTGCAATATTGCCATCAAAATTATTTTGAAGCATTGCATAGGTTTTAATTCCATTGCTGTTTGCATAGCTAATTTGGTTAGTTGGAACTAATCCTGAAATATTGCCAAGACTATCTGTAGTATAGGTTTGTGTAGCTATTTCATCAATAGTTGAAGTATTAGCTGCTATTGAATTGTAAGAGGATGGATCTCCCGAATAATAATAGGTTGTAAAACCTAAAACTTGCTTTTTAGTTGTAGTTGGTATTATAGGAATTTGCAGTGTATTAGCAGTTACATGAATTGAACTTGCTGAAGTACCATAGCGATTATAAGCTGTGACATAAAACCAATAATTAGTATTAGAAGTTAGTCCGGACTTTATTAATTTTGTACTAGTAACAGTGGCAATTTTGGTATAGTTAGCATCATTTGGTGAAGCCATATAAACATAATATCCGGATGCACCATATACTGAAGACCAACTCAATGTAAGAGAGCTTGTACTAATATTAGAAATAGTTAATCCTGTTGGAGCTGGTGGTGGAGAACCATTGTTTTTTGCTGCAGCAAATTGTATGTTGGAAATTAAGAAAATAATTGCTGTAATAAATATCAAAAAGCTTTTTTTAACTGTCATTTGTACCCCTCCTTAAATTTGTTATTGAATTAGGTTGGCAAATCTAATATTTCTCTCCTTTGATGATCTAATTATAAAGCCTTTTTTTGTATATAAATAGATTTCTATAGTCACATTGATGTAGGGACTAAAGTCATAAAATCTTATAATATTTTAAAGATATTTTCAGAAAATCAAGGAGGAGAAGGAGTTTTTAACAAAGTGTCGGATACTATTATAGGTAATATTTATGATTTAATCGCGTACAGTGTAACTCATTCTCAAAAATTATTAATGAATTTTACTTAGTAGGAAAAGCGACTATCATCAAATCTGTGATCTGGTGATAGTCGCTTTCTCTTTGGAGTTTGGTTTCTTACGCTAAGTTTAGATAAAAAGAGGTTATTTACCTATCATAATATTAAGAATTTCTACGTCAGTTGATTTCATGCCTTGATGTCCCACACGACCGATATTCTGAATTGTTTTTTCATAATCCTTTTCCACAAGTCCTTCACCAAATGGAAATACTAAACCATGTTTTGCCATTTCATATCCCATTAAACCAGCATCTACTGAACTAGAAATTTTTGCTGCACAGGAAGCTTTGGCTCCATCGCATACAATACCACCAACAGTGCCAATAGAATTGATTATGGTTTTCCCAATTGTATCATAATCACCACCATTTAAATAAGCAATACCGCAAGCTGCAGCTGTCCCTGCTGACACAGCTCCACAGTAAGCAGATAAATTTCCTATATAACGTTTTTGATGTAGGGATATAAGGTTAGTTAAAACAAGAGCTCTGTAAAGGATATCTTCATCCACACCCATCTCTTTAGCATAAACTAAAACTGGCATAGTACAGGTGATTCCTTGGTTACCACTTCCCGAGTTAATGACTACGGGAAGGGCACATCCATTCATTCTTGCATCAGAACCTGCTGCGGCAGCTGCTTTTGCCTTGGTACGTATATCATTACTACCAAATTTTATAAGAGTTTGTCCAACTTGAGCACCCCAATTATGAGTCAAGCCTTCTTTTGATATGGCAGAATTATATTTAATTTGTCTACTAATAATATCTCGTACATCATTCAAGTTTACTTCATTGGCAAACTGAAGTATGTCTTTGATGTTGAGCTTTGATTTATCTCCAGATTGTTTAGTTACTATGTCAGGTTGTTCAAATATTACTTCACCATTTTTTTGGATTTTGGCAATGTGGTTATGTTTTGTTCTGACTTCTACAGCTGACATATTATGTCCAGCCGTTAATTCTGCACGGATAAAAAGATTTTCTTCTCCTTCTTCTAGTTTACAGATGCAGATTCCCTTTTTGCGTAATGCCTTAGCTTTATCGATGTCTTCTTGCTTCACTTCACTGATAACTTGGAGTTCCAAATTTGCTTTTCCTGCTACGACACCTAAAATAGCTGCAGCTTCCACACCCTTTTCTCCACCGGAATTAGGTACAATAACTCCCTTTACGTTTTTAATAATATTGCCACTACAGCAAATAACTATTTTTTCTGGCATTTGTCCAAGAACTTCTCTTGCTTTTGCAGCTGTAAATGCAATAGCAATTGGTTCTGTACATCCCATAGCTGGAATTAACTCTTCTTTTAATATTTTAACGTAATTGTCATATTGGATTTTATCCATCAAAAAGCCCCCTTTGTTACTAGATAATATGACTATAAGAATATGTAATATATTTATAACAGCAGTAAACAATATTTCTATGTTATGCAAATTTATACTTTAGTATTTCTACTAATCATATCACGATAAGTTTCAATAATCAATATTATATGCTATATGTATATAATATGTTTGATTACATCAAATATATTATGAAAAATTTAAAATTTAATGGAAGATATAATGATATATATTATATTGTGATATGATTACAAACAATAATTTATATGTTGTTCAAAAATCAGATTCTTTTATATTGACTTATTTTTTTTAAAAATGTATAATGACTTGACAATAATATTGGAATAAAAGGGGTAGTTTTATGGGTGAAAAAAATGATAATACATTAAAAAATCAAATTTATAATGCTTTGTTTTCTGATATTATTAATGGTGTATATTCTTCAGATACCATCCTAACTGAAAAGTTTTTAATGGAGAAATACGGCGTTAGTCGTGCACCAATACGTGAAGCACTTACACAGCTTATTGGAACTCATATACTATCAAGTATCCCAAGACAGGGATATAAAATTATTCAGCCAAGTAAACAGCAATTATTGGAAATCGTAAAATTCCGTTCTGTTTTAGAAAGCTCCTTTTTGGAAAATTATTATATGTATATAGATGAAGCTTTTATCGAGGAGCTTAAAAACATTTGTATGAGCCATGCTAATTGTCCTGACGATGATTTTATGGTTCGCTGGAATTATAATTGTGAGTTTCACCTTAAACTATTTTCTATTTATGGAAATCAGTATGCGTATAAGCTTTTGGAAGATGCTATGAATATACAGACTATTTTTTTTATACAGAGAAAACATTATAGCAGAACGAGTTTGCATAGGGTTTTAATTGATTATTTGGAAAGAAACGAAATTGAAATGGCTGTAAACATTTTAAAAGCGGATATCGAGAATCTTATGATTTCAGACATTGCTGCTATTTAAACTAATAACAATAAGAAATGATATTACACATTGATAAAAGGTCAGGAACTTTTGAAAGGTTATGATTAAAATCTCAAAAATTCTTGACTCTATTATTTTTTGAGACTAAATTTTTCAGAACTTTAGCGTTAAATATGAATTCACTAGTACAAAATAGAAATTTTGTGTACTAGTATATTTATTAAAAAAATTCCTCAAAATAAATATACTATTATAAAAAATGGTGGTGCATCAAATGAGTAAAAGATTAAAAACATCTTTAATTGTTATAGGAGTATTGTTAATTATATTTTTGCCTTTAATAGACAGTTATAACTCCATTGTAGGATTAGAACAAAAAGTTAATGCAGCACAGGCTAATATTGATACTCAACTGCAGAGAAGGTCAGATTTAATACCAAACCTAGTTCAAACGGTAAAAGGTTATGCAGCTCAAGAAAAAACAATATTTACAGATGTGGCAAACGCAAGAGCTAAGCTTGCTGGAGCCCAAACAATTACTGATAGAGCAAATGCAGATGCAGCACTTTCATCAGCACTTTCAAGACTTTTAGTAATTGTTGAAAGATATCCGGATTTAAAATCTAATCAAAATTTTAGAGATTTATCTGTTGCTTTAGAAGGTACAGAAAATAGAATAGGAATAGCAAGACAAGATTATAATACTGCTGTGAATAACTATAATACATCTATAAGAAGATTTCCAAATTCAGTAATTTCAGGTATGCTTGGTTTTTCTCAAAAAACATATTATAAGGCTAGTCAGGGAGCACAGGAAGTTCCAAAGGTGGATTTTACAAAATAGTTTATGTTACAGCTTAGAATCATATAGATAATTCATTGATAGAACTAAGTTGTAAAAAAGCTATTTTATACAATCTTAAAATGGGAAATTTAAATGAATAGTAAATTTAAGATGGTCAAATCATCTTTAGGTGTATTACTTTCTGTGTTAATTTTTATTTTGACTTTGCCTTATTTTGTGAAAGGTGCTTCAAATATACCTGTACCAACTAAATTAAAGTATATAAATGATTATGTAGGAATTGTTGATGAAGGTTCTAAAAACTATATCGTATCACTTGGAAGTGAATTAGAAAATAAAACTGGTTCACAAGCAGCAGTGGTTATAATTAGTTCACTTGAAGGAAAAGATATAGAATCTTATTCCAATGAACTTTTCAGAAGCTGGGGAATTGGACAAAAAGGTAAGGATAATGGGCTTTTAATATTATTATCAATAAATGATAAAAAGTGGAGAGTGGAAGTAGGGAGAGAGTTGGAAGGCGTAATTACGGATATATATTCTTCTAGAGTTATGAATAGTGAAGCAATTCCACTCTTTAAAGAAAAAAGATATGGTGAAGGTTTAAAAAATGCTTATTTAGTTTTTGCAAGAGATATAGCTAAAGAATATAATGTTAGTTTGCAAGGAAGTACTGAAACTGTACAGGAGCGAAAATCAGTTTCTGTAAATCCTGTAGTAATATACTATATTCTGGGCGCTTTCCTATTGGATATTTTACTAAATAAAGCAAGGATAACTAAGTTTTTATTTTATTTGTTGTTTTGGAATTCTTTTTGGGGAGGCCCAAGAGGCGGCGGCGGAGGCTTTGGTGGAAGTAACCAGGGCGGATTTGGAGGAGGCAGCTCTAGTGGAGGTGGTTCTTCAGGAAGTTGGTAAAATTGTAAATGAAGATTAGATTATTAACTTATGCCTATTTCAAAGTCTTTTATTAAAACACTTTGAAAAGCATAAGTTAATTTTTATTATATAAATTTAAAAGTAAATAAATTATGGATACTTTAATAGGTTTGCCATAAGAATGAGGTATAATAAATCTATATCTTTTTTGGCTTACATTTTATATAATCTCTACATTGTTTATTTGTCAATTAAAATTAGTTTAACCACTACTTTTGTCAATAATTTAAAATACCATTAATTGCATAACCAATGTACTGAAAAAAATTGAAAAGCATCCTATATCTCCCTTATGATTATCTTGCAGAAAAAATCAAAATAAGGAGTGATTATTGAATGCCTTTAGACTTTAATTTTATAGAAAATCTAATAGGATTGCAAGATATTAAGGTAACATTTGTAGATGCAAATAATGGAGTAGTTGAAATATATGCAGAATCAAAAACTCATTTAGTTAGAATATATTTGCTATTGCTTGAGGGTATTATAATAAATCTATTTTTATGGGATAAGTACCATAACTCCTTACAGTATCCATAAGTGCTTGTATGTTTTCAATTGGAGAACTTATAGGAATTTGACACCCTGTACTAAGTACAAAGCCTTTTGGATTATCATATGCTTTTTTTATGCATAACTTGCTCTCTCTTACTACATCCTCGTAGCTCCCATATTTCACAATATCTACTGGTGGTACATTACCCACTAAACAAACTTTATCACCCACAGCTTTTTTAGCCTCTTCTAAATCTTCAATATTATCAATACTTAATGTAACTATTCCTGATTCCACTAAACTGCTCCATATTTCCTTGCTCTTGCCACACACATGTATTGATGTATTTTTGCCACTCTTTTGTTTCATTCTATCTATACATTTCTTTTGATAAGGCAATGAAAACTCCTTATATAATTTTTTACTAATTATACTTGAAGAAGAAAGTGGATCTGCCATTGAAAATCCAACACCCATATTAGCAATGATATCTATAATTTTGAAATTGGACTCTGTTACAATGTCTAAAAGCTGATGAACTTTTTCTGGATATTTAATTAAAGCCTTTAAAAACTTTTCAGTACCTAATAAATCTGATGCAGTGGTAAACGGACCTGGAATGTTACAACCAACATTTACTTCCTTAGATAAAGCATCATTTAACATTTTTAATGCTTTTAACCTTATTGGAATTTTACCAGCTTTATACGGGTTAATCGGAGAAAGCTTATCTAAATCATTAATATCATTTAGCGCTGGATCCTCAACATAAGAAATTCCGTTTTCAGGATAAGTAACTTTTGTTCCCATAGCTTCTGCCACTTCTCTAAGAGAAATTCCTACCCCTACACCATCATGCCTAAATTTTTTAAAAAGAGATATTTCCAATTCAACAATTACTTCAGGATTATTATAGTATTCATAAGTAGTTTTTCCTATAAAAGAAGCTAAGGTAACACCCATATTAGGTTTACAAGGAATTCTATCAATAGGTTGACCTTTTGCAAAAGCTTGCATTCTTTCCTTTGGAGTCATCAAGTCTTTTTTAATTTTCATTTTTAACACCTCTTTATTATATACACCACTTTACAAGTAATTTAAAACTACCAAAAAATGCAACGTACCAAATACCTCTTAATTATCAATACTAATATTGTATAAACCAGTATGATAGGAGGTATCTGGTACTATGATTAGTATTGACGAAAAATCAACAATTAAAACAATTAAAAATTATTTTTGTAAATTCGTGCAAAAAATACAAAAGAACAAAATTAATGAAGAAGTTCTTGAGGCAATTAATTCCTTGATTTGCTCAGATGAAGCTAGTTAATTTTCTTGTAAAATGGTGTTATATATAAAAAAGGCTGCAATTATATATTATTACAACCTTTTTCTTCAATTATTAAAATAGTGGAACCATTGCACCCTTGTACTTTTCTTGCAGAGCCTTTTTTACATTTTTAGTACGAATAGAATCTTGAAGTAATTTTGCAAGTGGATCTTTTGATTTGTCCTTATTAACTACTAATATTATAGAATATTTTCTTGTCTTTAAAGAATCATCTATAGCTATAGCACTTTTAGGATCTATATTGCATTTCACAGCTACACTTGATGAAGTTACACCACAATCTACATCTGGCAAAGCTTTAATAATACTCCATCCATCCATTTCTACTATTTGAAGATTTCTTCTATTTTCTACTATATCTATTTTTGTTGGTGAAGCTACACCAGCTTTTAGCTTTATTAAACCTTTACTTTCAAGTAATTTTAATGCTCTTCCCTCATTTGATGCATCATTAGGTACAGATATTTTTGCTCCATCTTTAAGTTCATTCAGACTTTTTATTTTAGTTGAATATACTCCATAGAAAGTAGTAACTAAACCTTTATCAAACTTAATAAGATCAGTTCCTTTTTGTTTATTATATGTAATTAAATAAGGTTCATTTTGATGGAAGGTAGCATCTACACTTCCTTCCTTTAAAGCAACATTTGGAGTTATTGCATCATCAAAAACCTTAATTACAAGCTTATTACCACTTTTCTCGAAATCAGGTTGTGCTGCAACTAAAATATCTTTAAACAATGCCGTTGTAGCTACAGTATATGTTTTATTACTTTTTGTGCTACTATTTGATGTTGTTGATTGAGTCTTACTTCCACAAGCTGCAAGTGATATTGATAATATCAATAATAAACCCAATAAAGCTATTTTTCTTTTTTTCATTATTAATCCTTCTTTCATTTGTTTACTTTAATTTATTATATAAAAAGCCTCCTAATGATTGAATAATTTGAACTAACACTATAATAACGCATACTGTACCATACATTATTGTCTCATCAAAGTTTTGATAACCATATGTAATTGCGATTGCTCCTAACCCTCCAGCACCTACAGTTCCAGCCACTGCACTTGCACCAAGTATTGATATGGTTGCTAATGTTATTCCAGCTATAATAGAAGGCAATCCCTCACTAATCATTATTCTAAAAATAATTTGAAAATTAGATGCTCCAAAGGATTTGGCAACTTCAATAAGATTTTTATCAACTTCTTTGAGAGAAGATTCTATAATTCTAGCTATGTATGGAGCTGCTGTAATAGTAAGTGGAACAACTGCAGCTTTTTCTCCTATAGAAGTACCTACAATAAATCTTGTAAAAGGTATAATAGTTACCATTAAGATTATAAAAGGAAAAGATCTTATTATATTTATCAATGTGTCTAATACACCATAAATATATTTATTAGATTTCAAACCATCTTTACATACTACAATTAATATAATTGCTAAGATGAAACCTAAAATTGTAGCATATATTGTGGTTAAAAATACCATTTGCAATGTTCTTAAAAGTTCAGGAAAGATAATCTTGAAAATAAGATCTGAAAAATCAATGCCCATTGCTTACTACCTCCCATGCAATTGACTTTCCTTCTAAAAATTCTGTTACCACTTTTAAATTTTCTCTATTAGTATTTATCACGATGGAACCAAGCACTTTGTCTCTATATTTATCTAGTTTTGCTGATGCTATAGAAAAATTTATATTAAGAATCCTTGCTATTTCGGATAAAACCATTTTATTTACACTGTCTTCCAGGTAACGAATTCTAATATTTACACCTTCACTTGGAAGCATTTCTTCAAATTCCTCTCCTAGAAGATTTTTAAGAGCTTTAGGTTTATTTAAAAATATATCGCTAACATCTCCTGAAGCTGAAATTTCTCCGTCCTCGAGAATAGAAACTTTTTGGCAAATCTGTCTAACTACAGACATCTCATGTGTTACTAAGACTATTGTTATACCTAGTGTTTCATTTATTTTCCTTAAAAGAGACAATATTGATGATGTGGTCTTTGGATCTAATGAAGAAGTAGCTTCATCACAAAGCAAATTCCTAGGGTTAAGAGAAAGAGCTCTAGCTATTGCTACTCTCTGTTTTTGCCCCCCACTCAAAACTCTAGGTCTAAGATACATCTTATCTTCAATATCTACAATTTTAAGTAATTCCCGTACACGCTTGTCTATAATTTCTTTTTTATACCCCCAACATACCATTGGTAAAGCAACATTATCATATACAGTTTTTCTTTCCATTAAAGAAAAATGTTGAAATATCATACCTACATTTTTTCTAAATGATCTCAATTCCTTGTTACTAAAGTCTTTAACTTCTAACCCATCTACTTTAAGGGAACCTGAATCGTAAGTTTCAATACCATTTATACATCTAAGAAGTGTAGACTTACCAACACCACTCCTTCCAATAAGTCCATAAATCTCTCCATCATTTATTGTAAGGTTAATATTTTTTAAAACCTTTTTACCACCAAAAGATTTATGTACATTAAAAATTTCAATCAAACTGAATGTTCCTCCCTTTAAGTTTCTACTATACGCGTATTTTATATAAATAAAATTACATATATAGCCTATTAGTTTAATAAATTAACAAAAAATCTTTTATATCATTATAAATCGCAAACACCATGAATTCAAATGCAATTTATTTATAGAAACAATTAAATCTATTTAAAAAAATAATAGATTTAATGTCGTAAAAGGTAGAATCGAAAACCTTGATAAGAATGTATGTTCGTATAGTTTATATATATTAATCTACTCTATTTGAAAAGTAGAGCTGATTTTTAGCCAGCAATCCAAAAATCATACGAATTAATTTACGAGATGTTAACGCGAGTGCTCGTTTGTGATGGTGTATAGTTATTTTAGCAAGTTTTTTCTGATAGTACTCTTGATATTCAAGAATATGGCAAACAACGCTTCCTGCGGATTCTATCAAATAATAGCGTAAATAACGGTTACCAGCTTTGTTAATAGCTTTAAGCTCTTTATCAAAAGCTTGAATGCAGTTAAAAGAGCATGTTATAGCGGTTGTTAATGGTTCATACAAACATCTATCAAGACGGTATGAATCACGTGCAGCTTGTTGTAAAACTTCAGTAGTCATTTTGGAATTTGATATCCATTTACGACTTTTTTTATTGACGAATTCAACAAGTTCTTCAATTGGAGTATTTGCAATATCTTCGGAAGATAGAAACTCAATGAATATTGAAGATGCGGTAGCACCATGTTTATTTGTCAATTAAAATTTTATTCAGTTGATTTACAAATTTATCACTTTCATTAATCCAAGGACTATGGCCAGAGTGTTCAAACCAAACAATTTCCTTATGGGGTGCACGTAAAACATTATAATAGTCTTCAACTAATGAGATTGGAGCATTAATGTCGCGCCTTCCTATAAAAAAATAGATTGGTATTTTTACTTTTGCATAATTTTTCCTTAAATCAATACTATAAAGCTGAGGGTAAACATGATTGAATGTATTAGTAAGGCCCCACAAAAAGTTGATCTTATCTACAAGGTTATATTCCGATGAAGAAATATCTCTCCATGTATTAAAATGAGAATTATATATTCCCGGGTCTTTTTGCATATAAGAGCTTAAGTAATTTAAATACTCTGCACTTTTCCAGGTAACGTCAGTTCCATAATATGGTGGATGACCATTTGATCTTAGCTTTGTAATCTTATTAGTATTATTTTTAATCTGAGCTATTTTAATGGCGTTCTCGTAATCTAATTCTTCTGTTTTAGAGAAATCAACCATTTGTCCTGTCCCAACAAAACTGTAATACTTTTCTGGGTATTTTTCAGACAAAAAGATACCAAGAGCACTTCCCCATGACTCGCCAACTAAATAGATTTTATCCTTTTTAAATGTTTTACATAGATATTTAGTTAATGCATATCCATCTTGAACATAGGTATTTACATTTAAATTTTTGACATTTGCAGCATAATAGGATTTGCCAGAACCAGGCTGGTCCCAATTCACAACAACAAAATTCTTCTCAAGTTTTTGAAGATTATAGCGTACTGCAGCCATTTGAGTCCCACCAGGGCCTCCTGCTAAAAATAATAGTACTGGATTATTTTTGTTTTCTCCCCTTATGCTAATCCACTCTTGTCTACCATTTAATTGTACTTTTCTTAATTCAGCAATGCTTTTTGGTAGGGGATTTCCGTTCTTATCCACAATTATGGGAGTGTCAGTTGAAAAATAACTAAATATTATTAATATAAGTATCAATATAAATAAACTTCCTAAAATTACGGTATTTCTTTTTAATTTTAAGACTATGTTATTCAAGGGAGCTTTTTTTCTTATCTTTAGTATCCACAACATCCCAATAATAAGCTCTGTTATAAAGGTTCCCATAATTGAAATAAGAAGTATTGAAAAAATAATTATCTGTATCATAAAAGTTACTCCTCAAAAATATGAATCAAACTAATTACATAGTAATTTTTCTTAATAATAGATTTGACTAATGGTCGAATTTATATATTTATGTTATCATCTTTTCGACTATTATTAAACAAGGCGTTGATGAAAAGTTGTTTCAGTGTGATAAGCCAGAGGAAACTGCTGAGATTATATTGTCTACATATTGTTTTTTATTTGATCCTGGCATATTTTCATGGACTCATGAGCAAGTTTATAATAAAACAAAGGCATTAGCTGATTTGTTAGAATGTGGACTAATGGCACCAAAAGGAAGTATGCAATTTCTTTGTGAATAATGCAATGTTTTTAAAATAAAGGACCATCTAGTTAAAGCCAATATTTTCATAAAATATGGGCTTTAACTAGATGGCCTTTTTTTATCGTCTTCTCAACCTTACAATAATGTAATGCTGCTTAATAAATATTGTAAGGTAGATAAATGGCTCATGTTAAGGATGTTTTTTATAATTTATTTAAAGGTTGAAGTTAAAGAATATGTACAGTTCTAAACTTGAAACTTTAAATAAGTAATATTAAGAAAAATACTAGTTAATTTCTTAATATGTTAAAGCTATGGAGGAACATGAGCATGTGTTATGAAAGATTTAAAAAAAATATAAATTTCTTGAAAAATAAGTTAATAAAACGGATGTTTGCAATTATATCAATGTTTATAATATGTTTTGGAAGCAACGTTACAGTCTTTGCAGAATCTAATTCAAGTGATAACTTGTTAAGTAATAAAGATGATTTGAAAGTATTTATGGATAATACTTTTCAGAAAAAGATGAAGGAAGAACATGTTCCAGGAGCAGTTATTACTGTGGTTAAGGATGGAAAAGTTATTTTTAGCAAAGGATACGGATATGCTGATTTAGAAAATAAAGTACCTGTGACACCTGATAAAACTTTAGTAAGAATAGCATCGGTATCAAAGCTTTTTACTTATACGGCAATGATGCAGCTTTCTGAACAAGGTAAGGTAGATTTGAAGGCTGATGTAAATAAATATTTAAAAGGATATACCTTAAAAAATAAATATTCAAATCCAGTAACAGTGGAAGAACTTCTTACACATACATCTGGTATAGATGATAATAGAATAGCAGATTTGTCAAAAGATAAAAGAGATTTACTTCCTATGAATGATTTTTTAAAAAAACATCTACCTAAAGTAGTAAGAGAGCCTGGAACTGTCATTAATTACAGCAGCTATGATGCAGCGTTAGCGGGTGGGATTGTTGAGCGAGTTTCTGGAAAACCCCTTAATAATTTTATTGAAGATAATATATTTAAACCACTTAAAATGAGCAATTCAACATTAAATAGAGATATGAATCCAAAAGGCTTGGAATGTGGTTACAATTATGAGAATGACAAGATAGTTAAAGCTGAACTATTGAAAGGATATTTTAATAATTATGCTGTTGGTGGTATAATATCAACTTCTGAAGATATGGCTAAATTTATGATAGCTCAGCTTAATAATGGAGCATATAGGGATAAAAGAATTTTACAAGAAAGCACAGCTATTGATATGCACAGTCAGCATGCAACTTTTGATAAGAGATTGCCTGGAATGGCTTATGGGTTTAATGAAAAATATGTAAAAGGGTATAGGGCAATTGAGCATCCAGGATATTCACCAGATAATATATACAGTGGTATGACTTTATTTCCAGATGAAAATTTAGGAGTTTTTATATCTATAAATCAAGGAATGAATAATCTACCAGATGAAATTGTGTCAGAAATGGTTGCAAAATATTTTCCAAAGAAAGAAGAAGCAAAGAATAAAAAGCCTTATTATACATCAAAAAGCAATCTAAAGGATTTTATAGGCACTTATAGATTTAGTGAAAACCCTGTAAGTACTTTTCATAAAGGGGATGCCTTTCCAGAAGGAGAGGATGTCACTGTAAGCTTAAAGGATGGAAAAGCCTTAACATTAACAGGTAAAGATGTTTTCGTTGGAAATAAATATAGCACAACTCTTAAAGAAATAGAACCATTGGTATTTAAAAGAGCTGATACAGGAGAGTATGTTATATTTAAGAAGAATAAAGCTGGAAAAATTTATTACTTAGCACAGCAGCAGGACAGCTGGCATGGTACTTATGAAAAACTTAACTGGTATGAACTTTCAGACGTGCAAATAGGAGTAACTTTATTTTCTTTAATAATATTCTTAATTGTAGTTATATTCTCTATTGGAAGGATAATTTATAATACAATAAAGAAGAAAAATGGTGAGACAAATCCTTTGAAAAAAACTAATTTTTACATGACTTTTGTAATAAGCTTATTAAATATTACTTTCTTTATTGCAGCATTATTCGTACTGGGAGAACCAACACGATATGGTATAAGTGTGGGTGCCAAATTGTTACTATGTGTGCCAATATTGAGTTTAATTTTAAACTTACTCTTTTTAGTTTTTATAGTAATGGACTGGATGAAGAAAAACAGTAAATTACAAACTAGATTATATTATTTCATTGTAGATCTTACAGGAATATTATATATGTGGTTTTTAAATTATTGGAATCTTTTTGGATTTAAGTATTAGAAAATATAAGTGCAAACTGGGAGGATTATTATGAAGGTATTGACTGTTGAAAATGTAAAAAAAATATATGGTAGAAGTTCATGGGGCAGTGTTTCAAAGGCATTAAATGGAGTTAGTTTTGATGTGGAAAAAGGAGAGTTTGTCGGCATTATGGGACCATCTGGAGCAGGAAAATCCACATTACTAAATGTTATAGCAACTATAGACACACCCACTTCAGGAAGCATAAAAATAGGTAACCAGTATATAGTTAATTTAAAAGAACCTAAGCTTTCGCGATTTAGAAGAAAAAAATTGGGATTTATTTTTCAAGATTATAATTTGCTTGATACTTTAACTTTGAAGGAAAATATAATACTGCCTTTAGCACTTTCTAAAGTAAAGGCTAGTGAAATAGACGAAAGGGCAGAAAGAATAGCTTCTGCATTAGGTATAAGTAAGATACTTAATAAATATCCCTATGAAGTTTCTGGGGGACAAAGACAGAGAGCTGCTGCAGCTAGAGCTATAATAATCAATCCAGAACTCATACTGGCAGATGAACCAACGGGTGCTCTTGATTCTAAGTCATCAGGGGAATTGCTTGGCTGTATGAGCGAATTAAATAAAGAGCAAAAAGCTACAATTTTGATGGTAACTCATGATGCTTTTGCCGCCAGTTTTTGCAGAAGAATTATATTTATAAAAGATGGAGAATTGTTTACTGAAATAAGAAGCAGTGGAGATAGAAAGGAATTCTTTGACAGAATTTTAAAAGTTTTAGCAGTACTTGGAGGTGGAGTAAATGACCTTCATTAGTCTGGCTGTAAATAATGTTAAGAAAAACTTTAATAATTATGTTATGTATTTAATAAGTGCTGTCTTTTCTGTTATGATATTTTATATATTTTCTTCTATAGCCTTTAATGAGGTGATTATGAGACTATCAGATAATAAGCCTATAGTTAAAGCTATATTCAAAGCTTCAGCGGGTATAGTTGCACTATTTTCTTTTGTATTCATATGGTATTCGAATAGTTTTTTCTTGAAAAGAAGAAAAAAGGAAATAGCAATTTATTCTATGGTTGGTATGGAGAAAAAACAGATTGCAAAAATGTTATTTTATGAAAACTTAATTATAGGAGCTCTAGCGATATTATGTGGAATAGTACTAGGCACAATGTTTTCTAAATACTTTTCACTTATGCTAATTTATCTTATGAAGGAAACTTTGAATATAAAATTTATCATTTCACTTAAAGCTTTTGAAATAACTATTGTAGTATTTTGCATACTTTTCCTATTAAATTCCTTTCATAGTTACAGCATAATATATAGATACAAGCTAATAGAACTTTTGTCATCACAAAAAGAAGGAGAAAAGCAGCCTAATACTTCATTAATTACATCAATATTATCTTTGGTATTTATTGCAGCAGGATATATTATGACATATGATAAAACTACAATGCAGTTAGTGAAGATTGGAATACCAATAGTTATTTTAGTGTCTATAGGAACTTATTTTCTTTTTAGCAGCTTCATTATAATCTTTATAAGAGCTATTAAGAGAAATAGAAGTGTTTACTATAGGGGAGAAAATATGATATCTGTATCACAAATACTCTATAGGATAAAAAGTAATGCAAAAACTCTTTCTGTTATTGCACTCTTAAGTGCAGTAACCTTAACTTCTGTTGCAGCATCGTATTCATTTTATAAAACTACAGAAAAAGATATGGGAAAGAATATGGTCTTTTCTTATGAATTTGTTAATGCAGATAGCTCTTTAAATAAAAAAATTGAAGATACGATAAATAAATATGATAATAAACTGATCTCACGAAATAATTTAAAACTCATAAGTGCAAAAGTAAATCTACCTATTTTAAATAAAGATGATTTTGAAGGAAAAATCATATCACAAAGTGATTATAATAATGTAATTACAATAAAAAATAGGGGAAACAAGGTGAACTTAAAAGGCAACGAATGCTTATTCATTCAAACAAGTCAGGGAAGCAGTAAAAAGCATAACTATTTACATAATACGGTTTCAGTTAAATTAGAAAATTCAATAATGAACTTTACAATTATAAAATCTACAGATGTACAAGTAGTAAGTCCTACTGTAGCAGCAAGTACAATTGTTGTTTCAGACAAAGTCTTTAAAGGTATAAGTTCTCAAAATAAAATTACTAATATGAATGGATATATAGTACAAAATCCAGAAAAATCAAAGGAACTTACAAAAAAGTTGAGTATGGAAGTACCGAAAGACATATGTGTAGATTCTTATTATGACTCTTATCAGGGATTTTATAAAGGTGGAGCTATTTTAATTTTTATTGGAATGTTCTTAGGAATATTATTCTTCTTAGCAACAGGTAGTATAATATCTTTTAAACAATTGATGGAGGCATCTGATGATGAAAGAAGGTATTCAACTTTAAGAAAAATAGGCATGAACAGGCAGGAAATAAAGAAGTCCATAGAGAAGCAATTATCAGTAACGTTTGGAATGCCTTTAATAATTGCTATTTGTCACAGCACAGCAGCTTTAATAGTATTTCAAAGATTGATGAATGAAGGAATAATGAATTATTGTATAATAATAATGTTGGGATATATACTTATGTATTTTGTATATTATATAGTAACTGTAAATTCCTATACAAATATTGTTTGTAAAAAAGAATAAGGATATTTAAAGACTGGGGTGTGCTATGTTTAAGATACTTGTAATTGAAGATGATGAAGTTATAGGAGAAGAAATACTTAATGCTGTGAGAAATCATGGATATGAGGGAAAAAGAATTGAAGATTTTAATAAGGTCATAGAAGAATTTGTTAAATATAAACCAGATCTGGTGCTTTTAGATATAAACCTGCCAGCTTATGATGGCTTTTATTGGTGCGGAAAAATAAGAATGCTTTCAAAAGTTCCTATAATTTTTATATCTTCTAGGACCGAAGAAATGGACATAATAATAGCAACAAATATGGGAGGAGACGATTATGTTACAAAACCCTTTTCAATAAATATATTACTAACTAAGGTAAATGCACTCTTAAGAAGAACTTATTCTTATTTTAATGATTCAAAATCAGATGTAATTACACACAAAGGACTGATATTAAATTTAAAAGATGATACAGTTATGTATGATGGTAATAACGTTCAACTTACTAGAAATGAATTTAAAATTCTACACATACTTATGAAAAATAGAGGTACTATAGTAAGTCGTGATAGGATTATAAGGGAACTGTGGCAAGATGAAAGTTTTGTTGATGATAACACTTTGACTGTAAATATTGCAAGACTCAGAAAGAAACTTAAGAATATTGGCCTCCCTAATTACATTGAGACCCAAAAAAGTATGGGGTATATAGTATGAGTTTAAGAGAATATTTAAAAGATAGGAGAAATTTAATTGCTTTTTTTACCATACTCATGGTATTTATAGGCGGAATGATTTTATTTGATAGTTCTATAAAAATGTTAAAATCTAATGCAGAATATTTAATTATAGTTTCTTTTTTACTTTTTATAATATATCTTGTAATTGATTATAGTTTAATTAGATTTAATATGAACAAAATTAGAAATATACCTAAGGAAGGATTAGAGTGGATTCACAGTTTACCTTCTCCAATGAATTATGAACAAAAATTTTATCTTGATGTAATTAATAAGGTGTATGAAAATGCTAATCTACAAATAGAAGGGCTTATTAATAATAACAATGAAAGTGTTGAATTTTTAACTACCTGGGTTCATGAAATAAAAACGCCTATTGCTGCATCTAAACTAATTATTGAAAATAATTTAAGCAGTGAGAATGAAAAGACATTATATGGAATAGAAATGGAGATAGAAAAAGTAGAAGATTATGTTCAAAAAGCTTTGTTTTATTCCAGAATAAATGATTTTTCTAAAGATTACAGAATAGATAATGTTAAAATTGAAACTGCAGTAAAGGAAAGTATAAAAAGTGAGGTATCCTGGTTTATAAATAAAAACATAAAATTGAACATAGAGGATCTAGATGTAGAGGTTGATACCGATTATAAATGGCTTGAATTTATAATAAAACAAATTTTAGATAATGCCATAAAATATACCCCTAAAGATGGAGGTATACATATATATACAAAAGTACAAGAAAAGGAAAAAATTTTATATATAAAAGACAATGGCATAGGAATAAAAAGAGAAGATATTGCAAGAGTCTTTGAAAAAAGTTTTACAGGTTACAATGGAAGGGTAAAGCGGCATTCAACTGGAATGGGGCTTTACATAAGCCAAAAACTTGCAGGAAAGTTAGGGCATTATATAGCTATAGAATCTGAATATGGAAGAGGCACTGAAGTTTCAATCCATTTTCCCAAGTTAAGTAAGTATATTTCATAAACAAGAAAATTACAGGGTTTATCTGTAATTTTCTTGTTAGGTAAAAGTGTAATTATTTTACACTATTCTTTGTTCTACTTTTTTTACTAAGAATTAAAGATAACATGAAACCTATTCCAATTAGCACAGCAGCAACTGTTATAGAATGATTAAAGCCGCTGTATATTGCTTTTACTTGACTACTTGGATCTGTCCCAATATTCATATTTTTTAAGTAGATATTTTGATAAGCTGTCATAACACCCACAAATAGAGCTGAACCTAAAGCACCAGCTATTTGCATTCCAGTATTTACTATAGCAACACCATCTGCTTGGTTTTTACCTGATAATTCACTAAGTGAAGTTGTTTGGGTAGTTGACATAGACATAGATGTTCCCACCATTATAGCACAATATATAAGAGTAATTGTCCTTATAGGAGTTGACGGTGAAATACGTGATAGTACAAAAGTAAAAATGCATGCTACTAGAAAACCTAATGGAATCAGTATACTTCCGCCTATTTTATCATAAATCTTACCAACAAATGGAGTTAATACACATCCCACAAGAATAGGTGGTAATATAGCCATTGCTGACGTAAAAGAAGATGTTTTTAAGCCATTTTGAAGCAGCAAAGGTAATATGACATTTATTGAAAAGTTAAACATTTGCATTAATATAATTAATAGTACACCTATTGTAAATATAGGATGTTTAAATGATCGTATTTCAAGTATTGGCTGTTTTAAAGATAACTGACGTTTCCCAAAGAAAATTAATGCTATAAATCCAATTACAAAAATAGCAGCAGTAGATAATAAGTTTGAATTACCAGCTGAACTTACTGAATATATAATGCCTGCAAATCCTATAGTTGACAGCAGTATGGATAAGCAATCAATTTTAGGTTTTGTTATCACAGAGATATTTTCTAAATAAATATAACCTCCAATAATACAAATCAATAAAATCGGAATTAAGAGAATGAATAATGAATGCCAGCTAAAGTGCTGCAGAAGTAAACCAGAAACCGCTGGACCAAGTGCAGGCCCTAATGTGATGATACAAACACATAATCCCATTATTGAACCACGTTTTTCTGGTGGTGTTACTATTAGAGCTGAATTCATCATAATAGGTATGAGCATACCAGTGCCTAATGCTTGAATTATTCTTGAAATTAATAGTGCTGTAAAAGTGCTAGAAAATACAGCGCATAGAGTCCCAATTAAAAATAATATCATTGCACTTAAAAATAGTTGCTTTGTAGTAAAAGTGTGAATAAGAAAAGCTGTAACTGGCACAAGAATTCCAACTACTAGTACGTAACCAGTAGTAAGCCACTGTGCTGTAGTAGCTGTAATGTGCATTTCTACCATTAATTTGGGAAATGCTACATTTAATATAGTTTCGTTAAATAGTGCTATGAAACTTCCAAGTAATAATACAAACATAATTGCTTTTGCATTGTACCTAGGCTTTTTTTCTGTATAAATTTTTTTTGATTCCATAAATTATAATCTCCTCAAATCTATTTTCTAGACCGGTCTATATATTAAGAGCGTAAATGAATATTTAAAAAATAATGCGAAGTAAAGCTTCGCAAGTTTTTTAATTTATGTATGAATTCAATAAAATACCGATTTGTTTACTAACTGTCAAAAGAGCAATAGGGTTTTTTTCAGTAACTGATGCTGTAATGGCTCCTTCAACTATAATTTGAATAAAAATACCTAATTCCTGTGCAGTTTCTTTAGAAAATCCACCTTCAATTAACTTTTTAGTATATATGTTTTGTATATCTAGAAAAGCTGATTCACAGGCTTTTCTCAAAGATTCAATTGACAAATAAGTTTCTAAAGCTATAAGGCTTAAAGAAATATCTTTTAGTTTTCCATCCATTTTTAAATCTTCTATTATATTCTTAATTACGGATTGAATAGCTTCAATTGGATTTGAGTGTTCATTTAATGTAGCTTGCAATTTATTTTGAATAGCTTCACTGGCAAGTTTTATAGCTTCTAAAGCTAATTCTTCTTTTCCACCTGGGAAATAGTAATATAGAGAACCTTTAGGGGAGCCACTTTCTTTTAAAATTTCACTTAATCCTGTAGCGTTATATCCCTTAACTTGAAAAAGCATTGATGCTGCTGTAAGTATTTTTTCTCTTGAGCAAGTTTTATTTTTCATTGAAGTAATTTCCTTCCTTATAATATAATGACTGGTCTACATATATATTATAAATACAATTTTAATTATGTCAAGATAATTTTTCGGATTTTTGAATTGATTACCATTACTTACAAGGATATTTGACATTAATCTTCATGGCACAGGTTGATATAATTTAATTTAATTGCTTTTTTTGATATAATACTTATATAAAATTTTTTAGATGATGAAGGTGATGTTCTAGTGCCAAAAAATATATTTTCTGGTTTAGAAGATTTAGGATTTGATGATATAGATGGAATAGATTTGTACCATACAAAAAAAGAAGAAATAGAAAAAGAGGAAACGCTTCAATTAACGGATGAAGAAAAACAAAAAAAATTATTATATGATTGTGAAATTACATGTCCGGTTTGTGATAATGATTTTAAAGCTAGAGCAGTTAAAACTTCAGCTGCGAGAATTTTAAAAAGAGATTCTGATTCATTTATTATATTTGATGTTATAAATCCTTATTTTTATGATGTATGGGTTTGCGACAAATGTGGATATGCCGCAATGAAAAGGGACTTTAATAAAATTAGAGATTCTGAAATTGATCTAGTAAAAGAAAAAATCAGACCAAAGTGGCAGCCTAGATCTTACCCAGAGGTATATGATGTGAATGTAGCTATAGAAAGGTTTAAACTTTCTTTGTTAAATTATTATGTGATAGGTGCAAAAGCTAGTAAAAAGGCAATGAACTGCTTAAAATTAGCCTGGATGTATCGAATATTAGAGGACTCTGAAAATGAAACTGTATTTTTAAGACAGGCTTTAGAAGGGTTTAACTATGCTTATTTTAATGAAGCGTTTCCATTATATAACATGGATAAGTTTACTTCTATGTACATTATTGGTGAATTGAATAGAAGATTGGGAAATAATGATGAAAGTTTAAAATGGTTTAGCCAGGTAATAACAACCCATGGAGTCCCTTCAAAGCTTAAGGATCGAACTAGGGAGCAAAGAGATTTAATAAAAGAAGCTGAACAATTGGAAAAGGGTGTTGATGAACTAAATAACGATGAGGTTATTTCAAAAGAAGATCAAAAACCTAAAAAAGGATTTTTTTCAAGATTTTTTAGTTAAACGGATGTAACAAACCATCCGTTTAACTCATAAATTTGTAAATTAGTCCGCCTATTAGATATATAAACAGAGTTCTTGGTATCAGATGGAGTTTTGACTCCATCTGATGCTTAGAAATCGTTATCCAGGGACGTAGCTGCTCTTTACTCCCCTTGAAGAAGGGGGGGTATTAGAGCAGGTAGTCATCGGATAAATATTAACATAAAGTGAAAAATGACTAAAATACTTTTATGATTTCATAAACTGTAGTATTATGTGAATGAACTGAACTTAAAGTGAGTTTTTGAAAGGGGAAATATTTATAATGGAATCCACAGAAATTATTGAACTACCTTTAGACATATCAGTGGATATTGATGAGGGAATAGAAAAATTGCAATCTTTTATGATGCGTTATAGTTCTGCTATAAAAGAAGTTAGGACTAAACTTGAAATATTAGATAAAGAATTTAAAGTAAAGAGGAAAAGAAATCCCATAGAATATATTAAATCTAGAGTTAAGGAACCTAGAAGCATAATAGGAAAACTTAAGCGAAAGGGTTTGGAACTAACACTTGAATCGGCAAAGAAGAATTTGAATGATATAGCAGGCATAAGAGTTATTTGTTCATTTGTAAGTGATATATATGAAATTGCAGATATGCTCAAAAGACAGGATGATATAACTTTGATTAAGGAGAAGGATTATATTAAAAACCCAAAACCAAATGGATATAGAAGTTTTCATATGGTTCTAGAAATTCCTATATTCTTTTCAAACCATGTAGAACCAGTGAGAATAGAAGTACAGATAAGGACTATTGCTATGGATTTTTGGGCAAGCTTGGAACATAAATTATATTATAAAACAGCAGGGAAGGCTCCAGTACATATAAAGAGTGATTTAAAGGAATGTGCAGATGTTATATCAAAAACAGATATTAAGATGCAGAATATACAACAGGAATTGGAGAGATTAAATTAATTTTAAATAGAATCTTAGCATAAGGTGGGGTTTTAAACTCCATCTTATGTTGATTAACACTATATTATTTATTGCTTAAATATGAACATAATAGAGGTTACTAACTACCAGAAGATAGATTTAAGACTTTTTCTGATGGTGAATTCCTACCCATTTTAAATATATTGTTGAAAAATTATTAATTTGTAGTACAATGTAAGTAACAATAATTATTAATTAATATACAATTTAAACAAAATTACTTTACTAGGAATGGGAGGAATTAATTTGTACTTTAAGAGTATTAAGACAAAAATGGCTGTATCCTTTGGAATATTGATTTTAATTATGTGCATAGGACTTGGTACAGTATCTTTTATAGAATCTTATGATACGTTAGCTTCAAATGCTACTGAATCCTTGCTTCAAATGGCTCAGCAATCTGCAAAATTTGTTCAAACTAAAATTGAGGGACAATTAGATGTAATGGAAGGGCTGGCAGGAAACTATTATATAAAAAGTGATGTATTATCTATAGATCAAAAATTAAATATTTTAAAAGATGAGGTACAGAGAAGTGGACATATAAGTATGGGTATAGGAGATGTTAATGGTAATGTTACATTTACAGATGGAGTAAAGGCAAATTTATACGATAGAGAGAATTATAAAGAAGCACTTCAAGGAAAAAGTTCAGTTTCAGATCCGGTTTTAGGAAAGGCAGATAATAGGCTTGTTATGTCTTATGCTGTTTCTATTAAAGATGGTAGTAAAGTTAAGGGAGTTTTAATTGCCACACGTGATGGAAGTGAATTGAGTAAATTAACTAATAATATTAAGTATGGTAAAACTGGAACAACTTTCATGATAAGTAAAACTGGACATACAGTAGCAAATAAAGATATATCCCTTGTACGTAAAATGGAAAATGTAATTGAAAAAAGTAAAAAGGATCCAAGCTTGCAGGAACTAATGAAATTTGAAACCTATATGATGGAGGGAAAGAGTGGTGCAGATGGGTATACTTATAGAGATGGAACAAAAAAATATATAGGGTATGCACCTGTAAAAGGTACCAACTGGTCCTTAGGAATATCTGTACCCAAATCTGAAGTTATGGAAAGCCTCACAAAAAATGAAATCTTTCAGGTAATTACAACTATTATTTTTGTATTAATAGGTGTGTTAATAGCATTTTTCATTACTTCACTTATATCAAAACCTATAAATGTAATTACAAAGCATTTAAAAATAGTGGCGTCTGGTGATTTTACAATGCCGATACCTGAAAAGTTGTTAAAAATGAAAGATGAATCAGGTGTGCTTGCGGTTGCAGTAAAGAATATGCAGGAAAGTCAGGGAAATATAATTAGGAATATAATAGAAGAATCTTCTAATGTAACTGAAAATATGAAACAAATTAATGTGGAAATGGAGAATCTTAATAAAAGCATAGAGGAGATATCTGCAACTACAGAACAGCTGTCAGATACTACTGAGGAAACCGCAGCATCTACTGAGGAAATAAGTGCAATATCAAGGGAAATTGAAAAGGATGCAGAATCTATATCGAAAAAGGCACAATATGGTTCAGAAAGTGTTTCAAATGCAAGCAGTGCATCACAGAAAATGAAACAAAAAGCAATGAAATCCAGGGAGAGTATAATGAGCATATACAAAAATACAAAAGAAAGTTTGGAAGATGCCATTAAGAAATCAGAAGATGTTTCTAAGATTAATGAATTGTCCTCAGCAATTCTTGATATTATGGAAGATACTAATCTATTAGCGCTAAATGCGTCTATTGAAGCTGCTAGAGCAGGAGAAGCAGGTAGGGGTTTTGCAGTTGTAGCAAATGAAATAAGAACTCTTTCTGATGATTCTAAAGATACTGTTAATAGAATACAGCAGGTTACAAAAACTATTTTAGAAGTGGTAGATAATTTATCATCTAGTGCTTATGAAATATTGGAATTTATAGATAAAAATATTTTGCCTGATTACAATGAAATTGTAGAATCTCATGAAGAATCCAGTAAGAATTTCTTAGACGTAAATAATATAGTAACAGAGTTTAGCACTACTTCTCATGAACTTCTTGTATCAGTTCAAAATGTATCAAAACTAATGCAAGAGATATCCGATAGTGGAAATGAACAGGCAAGTGGGGCTCAAAATATTGCAGGGGAAACCTCTTACATAACTAAAATGGCAGGACACGTTGTAGAATTAACTGAAAAAGCAAAAGAAAAATCTGACTCATTAGTGGGCATAGTTTCAAAATTTAAAGTATAGAGGTGCTAATATGGAAAGATTAAATAAACTTTTGGGAGGATTATTTGGAGTAGCCTGTGGAGATGCATTAGGGGCAACTTTGGAATTTTTATCTCAAGAAGAAGGACGCAAAACGTATGGGTATCTAAAAGACATTATAGGCAGAGGCCATTGGAAGTTGAAGCCTGGTCAGGTTACAGACGATACCATGATGACTTTATGTGTAGCAGGAGGAATACTTGAAAATCCTGAATGTCCTATTGAATCTATAGGTAATAGGTTTGTAAAATGGTACAATAGTGATCCTAAGGATATAGGGATGACTTGTGAGCTAGCTATAAAAAAGTACATTGAAACTAGCAATTGGAAAGAGGCCTCATTTTATGTACATCATATATCCAAAGGCAGGACGGCTGGAAATGGGACCATTATGAGATGTATACCAGTTGCATTATATTACAGAGATTACAGCAAAATGATAGATATAAGCAGGCTGCAATCTAAAATGACACATTATGATGAAAAAGCAGCAGATGCCTGTGTAATATATAATACCATTATTTATAAATATTTAAATGGAGAGGATAAGGAAGGCACTATTACAGAGGCAATTGACAGCAGTGAAGACTATAAAGATGTAATGAATATGAAAAAAGAAGAACTTATACCTTCAGGATATGTAGTTGACACTTTAAGGTGTGCACTCTGGTGTTTTATGAACAATTCAAATTTAGAAGACACAGTATGTGAGGCTGCAAATTTATGTGGAGATGCTGATACTGTGGCTGCAGTTGCAGGGGGAATTGCAGGTACCTATTATGGATATGACAGTATTCCTGAAAGATGGAAAAATAAGATAGAGGTAAAAGATAAATTAATGAGTATTGGAGAAAAAATAAATAGCACCTATAATTAATATATAAATATTTTCTCCTCAATTGAAAATACTAGTTTATATAAACAGAGTTCTTGGTTTCAGGTGGAGTTTTTTCTCCATCTGAAACTTAGAAATCGTTATCCAGGGGCGTAGCAGCCGTTATCCCCCACTTTATAAGAAAAGCAGATATCCCAAATTTTTGATTTGGTGATAGTCGCTTTCACAGAGTGCGATGGAGGTATTATGGCTGGTAGCCATCGGATAAATAATAAATAGTAAATCGAAGGAGGAGTAAATATGAATTTTCCAACATCTTTTCCAAAGCAGCATCAGAATCATCATCCGGGATTTCAGTATGAAATGAATCCTATGCCTATATGTGATGATGCTGTGTATAATAGAAAAGGAGACCTTTTAAAAGGGAAAACTGCAATAATTACAGGTGGTGACAGCGGGATAGGTAGAGCTGTTTCTATAGCTTATGCCAGCCAAGGTGCAGATGTAGTAATTGTATATTTAAATGAACAAAAAGATGCTGAGGAAGCTAAAAGACTTGTGGAAACCAAGGGAACAAAGTGCACACTTATAACAGGTGATATTAGTGATGTAAATTTTTGCAATAGCGTTGTAGAAAAAACCATAAGTGAATATGGGAAAATAGATATACTAGTTAATAATGCTGCTGTCCAATATGAATGTACTGATATAAAGCAGTTATCAGATGAACAATTTGACAGAACTTTTAAAACCAATGCATATGGGACTTTCTATATGACAAGGGCAGCAATGAATTATTTAAAATCAGGAGCATGTATAATAAATACAGCTTCTATAGTGGCTTTTAAAGGAAGTGCCACACTTATAGATTATTCTATGACAAAAGGTGCAATAGTAGCTTTTACTAGATCATTATCTACTGCACTTGCAAAAGGGAAGACTGGAATAAGGGTAAATGCAGTTGCGCCAGGGCCAATCTGGACACCGCTTATACCATCTTGCTTTGATGAAACAAAAACTTCCCAGTTTGGTGAGGATATGCCAATGGCAAGAGCAGGTCAGCCTGTGGAATGTGCAGGAGCTTATGTATTTTTAGCTTCTCAAAATGCATCTTATATTACAGGTCAGACGATTCATGTAAATGGAGGAGAAGTAGTGAATGGTTGAATTAACCTGCTAAACTTTACCGATTCCCATCAAATATTGATTATTCCCACTAAACTTTGGCGAAATTGCTATTTGGGTAGGAATTCCACCAATCCAAAACTCAAACAAAAACCAGGTAAACCCCCAGAGCTGAGAACAAAATCTCAGCTCTATTTAAATGAGAAGAATTAGATTTAAGAACCTTAGAAGAACTTATTTAGGTGCGTAGCTACTATTATGAACAGCATAAGAAATCTAAATCGCTGAAGACTAAGAATTCTAATATCTTCCACTTTGATAGAAAAGCAGATATCCCAAATCTTTGATTTGGTGATAGTTATTTTCACAGAGTGAGTGGGAGTGTTACAGTAGGTAGACATCAGATAAATTGAGCGATTTCATCTATATTTTTACGTACCTTACTGCGGAGAGTTGTATCTGCAGAATATCCTACACTTACGACAAGCCTAATTCTTTTAGAATTTGGTATGTTGAGTAAATCCTTAAGCTTTTTTTCATTAAACCAACCCATAATGCAGGTAGATAGTCCTTGCTGCGTAGCTGCTAGACATATGTGAGCAGTTGCAATTCCTATATCTATGGGGGCATAATCTTGATTCTTAATTTTACCACCAATTCTAGCTTTAATATCTGTTTTTTCTTGAAGTACAATAATAAATGAAGGACAATTATCTGTAAATTTATTCATTCCTAGATCTTGAAGACATTTAGAAACCTTAGGTGACAGGTCTTTATTATTTACAATAATAAATCTCCAGGGTTGACCATTGCAAGCTGAGGGCGCAATTCTAGCTGCTTCTATACAGGCAACTAACTTTTCCTTTTCTACCTCTTTTTCTTTATAGTTTCTGCAGCTTTCACGTTGCTTGATTAAATCAAAATAATCAGTCATAAATACATCCCTTTCATAATTTGTTCATTTAAGTCCTTTATAATAATATAGTTTACGTTTGTCAAGATATATTTACATTTAGAGTTTTCCCTTTTTTCAGAAATGATTAATTATATTAATACTATATAGCAATTAAATTCAGTTATATTCATACTAAATTCAGTTTGAGTTGATATAGCTGTTCACCTATACTATAATGTTATTAAAAGGTAAGTAATAAAGGAGAGGTGTTACGTTTTGGACAACAATATATTAAACCTTGAACAGGCTATTGATTTTTTAGGAGTCAGCGAAAAAACTTTAATCAAATTATTGCGTGAAGAACATGTTCCTGCCAGAAAAATCGGGCGTGAATGGCGCTTCAACAAACAGGCATTGATAAATTGGATTGCGTCTGGAGATTCTATGGATTACATCAATCAAAATGAACGATATATTGTTTCAGAGGATATTTCGGGTGAGTCTACTGCTCTCTTTGACAAAATTGATGAAACGCTGAAAACAGTGAAGGAGCATGGTTATAAAATAAAATCAATTCTGAAACAACTTGACAAAGATATAGAAGTTCCTGATAATTCCACGCTGCGTATCAGTTATAAACAGCAGAGAGAAGTTGAAAAACTGGAATTTAAAGTGTTCTGGGATTTGCGGGAAAATTCAAGGTTTGAATCCAATAAGAAATAATCTATATATCAAAAATTATAGATGTTGATTATTTTGTATAAGCAATAGGATAAGTAGAAAGAAGGAAATTCTAATGTGGGTATTATTTGCATTTGGTTCAGCATTTTTTGCTGGAATTACAGCTATTTTAGCTAAGATCGGAATAAAAAAAACAGATTCTAATCTGGCAACTGCAATCAGGACTATTGCTATATTAATTTTTTCATGGCTCATAGTTCTTATTGTTGGTTCCAAAAATACGATTTATCAAATAAGTGGACAAAGTTTACTTTTTTTGATATTGTCAGGACTGGCAACAGGAGCTTCATGGCTTTGTTATTTTAAGGCCCTTCAGCTTGGGAATGTAAATAAAGTAACACCAATAGATAAATCAAGTACAGTATTAACTATGATTTTAGCTTTTATCTTATTAGGGGAAAAGATTACTTGGATAAAATTCATTGGTATGTGTGCTATAGGAATAGGCACATATATGATGATAACTAAGAAGGAAGTGAAAAACAAAGAAATTGTAGATAGCAGATGGTTATTTTATGCTGCGCTGTCAGCGGTGTTTGCAAGTTTAACTTCAATTCTTGGAAAAGTGGGAATCAGTGGAGTTGAATCAAATTTAGGAACTGCAATCAGAACCATTGTTGTATTAATTATGGCGTGGGCAGTAGTTTTTGTTTCGAAAAAACAAAATGAAATTAAAAATATTGATAAAAGGAGCTGCTTGTTTATTTGTGTTTCAGGAATTACAACAGGAGCTTCGTGGCTTTGCTATTACAGAGCGCTGCAAAAAGGTCTTGCAAGCGTAGTTGTACCTATAGATAAATTGAGTATTGTTATTTCAATTGTATTTTCATATTTTATTTTAAAAGAAAAACTTACGAAAAGGTCATTTTGGGGATTAATAATAATTGTAATAGGTACTTTAGTACTCTTGATAAAATAGTTTACATTTGTGAAGATAGATTTACATATCCTTTTGGTACAATAATTGAGATTTGTAGTATAATTATGTATTAGAAATGCTTAGGGTATAAATTTTAATAAAAATACTTATGGAAAAAGGTGATTACATGCTTAAGATAGGTTCACATGTTTCAATGAATGGAAAAGATATGCTTTTAGGTTCTGTAAAAGAAGCTCTTTCTTATGGTGCAAATACTTTTATGTTTTATACAGGAGCACCTCAAAATACTTCTAGAAAACCTTTAGAAAAGCTTAGAATTGATGAAGCAATAGAAAAGATGAATGAAAATGGTATTGATGAAATAGTAGTTCATGCTCCTTATATAATAAATATTGGAAATAGTATAAAGCCTGCTACTTTTGAACTTGGAGTGAATTTCTTAAGACAAGAAATAGAGAGGTCTTCTGCTATAAAAAAAGTAAAACAGCTTGTGCTGCATCCTGGTGCCCATGTAGGGGCAGGTACGGAAGTTGGAATAGCACAGATTGTAAATGGATTAAATGAAGTTATAACTGGAGATCAAACTGTACAGATAGCTCTTGAAACGATGGCAGGAAAGGGATCGGAATGTGGAAGAAATTTTGAGGAAATTGCAAAAATAATAGATGGAGTAAAATACAACGAAAAAATTACAGTTTGCCTTGACACCTGCCATATTAACGATGCCGGATATAATGTAGCAGAGGATTTTGACGGGATATTGAATGAGTTTGATCATATAGTAGGTATAGATAGATTAAAAGTAATTCACTTAAATGACAGTAAAAATCCTAAAGGGAGTAGAAAAGACAGGCATGAAATGATTGGATTTGGCAGCATTGGATTTGATGCACTTTCTTATGTAGCAAATCATGAAGATTTAAAAGATGTTCCTAAAATTTTAGAAACACCTTATTTAGCAAATACTGAAGGTGAAAAAAGACCTCCCTATAAATATGAAATCGCTATGCTTAAAGCTAAAAAGTTTAATGAAAATATTAAACAAGATATATTTACAAATTGATAATATAATTCTCCCCTAAATAAATTATCACATATATGGGAAAAATATATGTATTATATGTTATAATTTATATATTACAATAATTCTATTATTTACTATTTTATATCATTTTTGTATATAAACTAAAGTATGGAAATATAAATTTAGGGGAGATATTTTATGAATGAAAAAAAGAGATTTAGTATTACAAGATATACTATTCTTATAGCAATTATGATAATTGTTTTTTCCACAATAATCATAAGGCTTTTTTTTCTTCAGGTAGTGCAAGGAAATGAGTACAAGGAGAAGGCAAGTAATAAATCTATAAAAGAAATTTCAGATATAGCTCCAAGGGGAAAAATTTTAGATTCTAAGGGCAATATTTTAGCTGCTAGCACTCAGGGATATATGTTGATATATAACCAAACTGATAATCAGGATAAAGTTTTTTTCAGTACTATGAATAAGGTATTTAAAATATTGGACGACAGTGGTGAAAGTCAGCGGGATGATTTTGAACTAAAGGTGAATCCTTATAGATTTGAATTTAGAAGTGATGATGAGAATACAAGAAAAAATCTTGAAATTAAGTTCAAAAGAGATCGGGGATTAAATGAGGATTTAGAAAAAAACATTAAGAAAAAAAGTAAGAATATATCTGATGATGAACTTAAAGTACAGGTTAATAAAGAACTTTTGAATATGTCTCCAGAGGATACCTTCAAAAAGCTTATGAAGCGATATGGTATAAGTAGTACTTATCCTCTCGAACAACAGAGAAGACTCATGATTATAAAAGACACTTTAAAAATGAATAGCTTTTCAGGATATAAACCTGTTATTGTGGCTAGCAATATAAAAAAAGAAACTGCCTTTAAATTTTTGCAAATATTAAATGAACTCCCAGGAATGGATGTGACCACAGAACCTATAAGATCTTATCCAAATGGAGATTTAGGATCCAACTTTTTAGGGTATATATCAAAAATATCTTCTAGTTATGAAAAATATACAGAAAGAGGATATGATGTAAATAGTGATTACATAGGGCAAGCAGGAATTGAAGGAGCCCTTGAGGACAGACTAAAAGGGTCAAAAGGTGGAAGAATAGTAAAGCTGAATAAAAATGGGAAAATAACTGAAGAACTTGGGAAAAAGGAATCGTGTCCCGGACAGACAGTACAGCTTACTATAGATACAAATGTGCAAAAAGCTGCAGAAAATTCCCTTGAAAGTACTTTGGCAGGTCTTAGGAGTCATCCTTATGAGCAGCAAGGATCAAATACCTCAAATGCCACAAGAGGAGCAGCTGTAGCAGTAAATGTAAATACGGGAGCAATAGTGGCAATGGCTCAAGTACCAAGATATGATCCAAATTTGTTTACGGTACCAGGAAATTTAAGTTCAGAAATGTACAATAAATATTTCAATCCCAATCTAGAACAATTTGGGAAAAATTATATTGAAACACGAGGAATTACATCTAATTATCCAGGGGAAAGTGAGGATGAAGTGTTAAATGAACTTTTCCCAATTGATAAAAGCATAAAAAACAATACTACTATGAGAAAAGATGTATATGATATATATCCAAAACCTTTTTATAATTATGCCACTCAATCTCTTATTCCTCCAGGTTCTACTTTTAAACCCATAACTGCCATTGCAGGTCTTGAAACTGCAGTTATAACTCCAGATTTTACCGTAGATGATCAAGGGAAATTTGATCAGGGAGGAAAAATAGTAGAGTTTAAGTCGGATGGTCCTCAAGGCGTTGTAAATCTTATAAGTGCCATAGAGAAATCCAGTAACCCTTATTTTATGACAGTGGCAGAAAAGCTTAGAAATGTGTTCGGAGATAATATTCTGGCAAAATATGCATGGAAGTTCGGATTGGGTATAGATCCAAACAGCAATGTTAAAGCTGCTACGGGAATAGAAATATCAGAAAAGTTTGGGCAGGTATATAATACTGTGTCGAATAAAACTGCTTATGCTAGTACTTATCTTTGGAAAACTATGTCTGTACTTAAAAATGGGCAAGATGACTACGGACACAAGATTGTTACAGTAGATTTATATGATAACGATAATGATTCAAAAGAAACAACACAAATTAAAAATAATATTAAAAATCTTATAAAAGATTGTATAAAAAATGGAACTAGTTCTTTTGACAAATCAAAATACAAGGAATTATTTTCAGAACTTACATCAAAGGATGATAATAATAAAAAGGATATAAGTGACAGCCAAATGAATAGTCTAATCAGTGCAATATATAGTATTACTATTTCAGATGCCAATGCACAACTAAAAGTACCTGCAAATATAGAAAATGCTGCTATAGGTCAAGGATTAAATCAATTTACACCTCTTCAAATAGTGAATTATATTGCAACTCTTGCAAATGGAGGTACTAGATATAAACTCCACTTGGTAGATCAATATCTAGATACAGATGGAAAAGTAATTGAAAAAATCAAGCCAGAGGTTATGAAAAAAACTGGTGTCAGTGCTGCAAATTTGGAATCTGTTAAAGAAGGAATGAATGCCGTTAATGAAAATGGTACAGCATCCAGTGTATTTAAAGGATTCCCAATAAGTGCAGCAGGTAAAACAGGTACTGCTCAAAGTCTTGGTAATCAAGAACAAGTTGGAAGAACCGACTATGCAGAGTATGTAGGATTTGCTCCTAGTGATAAACCAGAAATAGCAGTATGTGTGGTTTTATTCGATGGTGGGCACGGAGGGGTTGGTGCAGCTTCTGTAGCCAAAGATATTTATTCTTCATACTTTAATATAAGTAATAAAATTAAATGAATATTCATTGCTCAGTACTATATTCCACTGTTTGAATAGTATACTTAAATGCTCCTTTAGGTTTAACAAAAAATTGTGATTATTATCTCTTAGATAAGGAAAGTATATTAGTTATTAGAAGCTATTGAATTAGAGAAAATTAATTGTAATGAGCAAGTTTTTGATGAACAGTTAAGAGGAGATGTAGTGTAAATTGAGAGATGATTATAGGAATCTATTTAAATTCATAATAAAGGCATATTATAGTGGGAATTTTGAAGAAGAAGTAATGTCATTTTTATTAGAGTCTAAAATGGATAAACAGGAATTGTGTAAGATTATATCTACATTGTGCGGCACTAATGTAGATTACAGCTCTAACTTTATAGAAAATTTGAAAAAAGCAATAAAGTCTTATAAACAAGATGGTAAAGTAGTCAATAAAGTTAAAGACTGTTCCATGGAATGTGTGGATGAAAAAGGTGAGGTACTATGTCAAAAAACATGCCCTTTTGATGCAATTTTTATAGACAATAAGAAAAATTGTGCTTACATAGATAAAGAAAAATGTACCGATTGTGGTTTTTGTGTAGATGTTTGTCCTACTGGGGGAATAATGGATAAAGTTCAGTTCATTCCTCTTGCTGATATTTTAAAAAGCAAATCTCCAGTTGTGGCTATAGTGGCTCCTGCCATAATAGGACAGTTTGGGGATGATGTTACTATGGATCAACTTAGGACTGCTTTAAAAAAACTGGGATTTACTGATATGATTGAAGTGGCATTTTTTGCAGATATGCTTACTTTAAAGGAGTCTATTGAATTTGACAATCATGTAAAAGATGAAAAAGATTTTATGATAACCTCCTGCTGCTGTCCTATGTGGGTGGCTATGGTAAAAAAGGTATACAGCAATTTGGTTAAACACGTATCTCCCTCTGTATCTCCGATGGTTGCAGGAGGAAGAGTGCTTAAAAAGTTAAACCCTTACTGCAAGGTAGTGTTTATAGGCCCATGTATTGCTAAAAAATCTGAGGCAAAGGAAGAAGACATAAAAGGAGCAATAGATTTTGTACTTACTTTTGAAGAATTAAGAGATATATTCGATGCTTTTCATATAGTTCCATCTAAACTTGAAGGAGATTTTTCCTCTAAATATGCGTCTAGAGGTGGAAGATTATATGCCCGTACAGGTGGAGTTTCTATTGCAGTAAGCGAAGCTGTGGAAAGAATTTTTCCTGAAAAGCATAAACTATTTAGTGCAATTCAGGCAAATGGCATTAGAGAATGTAAAGAAATGCTTACCAAGGTGCAAAATGGAGAAATAAAAGCTAATTTTATTGAAGGAATGGGCTGCATTGGTGGATGTGTAGGTGGTCCCAAAGCAATTGTACTTAAGGATGAGGGTAGGGATCGAGTAAATAAATTTGCACAAGATTCTGAAATAAAAGTTGCTGTAGATAGTGAATGTATGCATGGAGTATTACATGCTTTGGATATACATTCTATAGATGATTTTAAGGATGAGAAAAAAATAGAACTGTTAGAACGAGAATTTTAATTTGAAATTATAAGAAGCAAATAAGTTGATTTATTTGCTTCTTAACAAATTATCTATACTATTAAAGTTATACCCCTTTTTATTAAGTACTTCTACCATCTGGTGCAGTGGTGAATTGCTTGAATAAGTGTAAGTTGGGTATCCATTTTTCTCTGTTGAAAGATTTATATAGTCAAACTCAATGTAGGGGTGGTAGAATAAACTTGCAACCGTACTGTCGCTTATTTCCCTTATTTTGTTCAACATATTTCTGCAATCACTTTTACCATCTACATATCCTAAGGGAGTTGGAATGTAAACAGCTTTTCTATGACTGTTTTCAAACTTTACAATATGTTTGGATTCTGTAAAACCTCCATTTATTGAATAAGGTTCATACATATAGTTGAAGGACTTTTCTATTGCTGTCATTTGTTCGGGTAGTATGGCATAATGGGGTGCTTCAAAAAAATCACAATTTATATCCAATGCTTTTGCTGTCTGTATAGCCTTACTAATTCTATCCTTAGCATATTCAGCACTTGCTGGAATGTTATCTTTCTTACTTCGGTGAAATTCTATTGCGTCAATGCTTTTGGTATTTCCATATTGATGGGTGTATCCATGAAGTCCTAAAATACCATTTTTATTTATCATGTAATCCAGTGTAAATACAAAATCAGCATTAAACATATTATTTTTCTCCAATAAATTGTTGTCTATATTCATGGAAGGATCAACATATCTTGGAACCCAGGCAACGTAAAATATTGTTCCTTTAGCATATAAATAATCAGTTACTATCCGCAATTTTTCCAAGGTTTCATGGGAGTTGTAAAGTCCTCCTGCAGAAACGTCCTCTAATCTTAGTAAAGCTGCTTTTTTCTTTATAGGGGTAGTACTTAAGGTAACTATATCCTTATTTTTGTAAAAGCAAATTTCTGAACTTTTTTCATTCCAATAAGTTTTTAAGTTAAACATATTGGTAAAATCAAATAGGGATATATATAAAATGTTTTGTTTTAAAAATACTTTGTGCCTTAACTTATGTGTTGTTCCATTTATTTTATAAGTAGTCCCTTTAGTATCAATAAGAGAACGTGTTGAGAGAAAATTTAATTCAGCTTTTCCATGTTTTATTGAAAATTTTCCATTTAAATTAGATACTATTTCATTTACAGGTATGTAATATATGTTGCTTTTTACACCTATAGGTAAGTCAATCTTAATTTTTTTGTTTTCATAAACTAAGTTTATAGGTGCTTTTTTTAAGTCGAAGCTGTCTAATGAAAAATTTTTATAGCTGGAGCTGCCTTTTACGCTAATTATACTGTCTTTAAAAATTATCGTACCCAATAATGTAAAAACAGTAAGTGCAATTATAATTGTTAATATAATAAATTTACGGCTTCTAATAATATCACTTCTTTCAAAAATCATACTTTAATACTATTTATTATATTGCTTTTATAGAAATATATGTATTAAGTTAAATTTAACTTATGTGGTGCAAATTACATAAGAATTAAATACAGGTCTATTCAGGTGAGTGAAATAATTTTATGTTATAATATAGTAAAATTTAGAGCTCATAGTAAATGTAAGTAAATGGTCAAAAAACATCATAAGTAGCCAATTACTTATGATGTTTTTGATGAAAGGTTTGGAGGAGAATTAATGAGAATTTTACATACTTCTGATTGGCATTTGGGAAAAAATCTAGAGGGACATAGTCGTATGGATGAACAGGAGGCTTTCCTCAAAGATTTTGTACATATAGTTTCGGAGAACAATGTGGATTTAATAATTATTGCAGGAGACATTTATGATAGTCCTAATCCACCTGCAAGAGCGGAAAAAATGTTTTATAATACGCTAAAAAAACTGTCTTCAAATGGGGAGAGAGTGACTTTGGTTATAGCAGGTAATCATGATAATCCTGACAGGTTAGTAGCAGCAGGACCTTTAGCCAGAGATCATGGAATTATAATGGTAGGGACACCAAAATCTGTAGTGCCTATAGGAAATTATGGTAGACATACAGTTGTGAATTCAGGAGAAGGATTTATTGAAATTCATATAAATGAAGAAAAAGCTGTCATACTTACAGTTCCTTTTCCAAGTGAAAAGAGGCTAAATGAAGTTTTGTACGGAGATATGGATGAGGAAGAGGAAAGGGCTAAGTCCTATGGTGATAGAATAAAGGCGTTGTTTAGTAAATTAAGTGAAAATTATAGAGAGGATACTATAAATATAGTAGTATCTCATTTATTTACTATGGGTAGTGAAGAATCAGGTTCAGAGAGAAATGCCCAGCTTGGAGGAAGCTTTATTGTAGATTCAAGCTGTTTTCCTCAAAATGCCCAGTATATTGCACTTGGTCATGTACATAAACCTCAAATAGTGCCAGCTACGGAAAAGAGGGCTAGGTATTCGGGATCTCCTTTAGAATACAATAAAAAAGAAATTAATTTTAAAAAGAAATGCTTTATTATAGATGTAAAAGCAGGAGAAAAGTGTACAGTAAAGGATATAGAATTTAAAACATATAAGCCCATAGAGGTATGGAAATGTAAAAGTATTCAGGATGCAATAGAAAAATGTGAAGAAAACAAAGATAGAAATTGCTGGGTCTATTTGGAGATAACTACGGACAGGTATATAAGAGAAGATGAAATAAAAATAATGAAAACTACTAAGAAAGATATAATTGAAATTATGCCTAAAATAGTTGAAAAAAGCAATGAAAATTTTGATATAAATAGTTTTTCACAGAAATCCCTTAAGGATATTTTTAAAGAGTTTTATTTAAAAGAGAGAAAAGTAGAACCTCAGGAAGAATTAGTTAACATGTTATTGTCTGTTATGGAAGGTGACGAAAATAATGAAGCCAATTAAACTTAAAATAAAAGGATTAAACAGTTTTATAGAATCACAGTGTATAGATTTTGGAAAGTTGACCCAAAGAGGCTTGTTTGGAATATTTGGACCTACGGGAAGTGGAAAATCCACCATACTTGATGGTATGACTCTGGCCTTATACGGTGAAACATCCAGAAAAAGTTCAAATTACATCAATATAAATTGTAATACTTTAAGTATTAGTTTTGAGTTCCAGATATCCGGAAGAAATGTAAAAAAGTATAGAGTTGAAAGAGAATTTAAAAGAGACAATAAAACAGGCAGCCCTAGAAGCAAGTTAGCTAAAATAGTGGATGTTACAGATGATGAGGAAAAGATATTAGAAGAAGGGGCTAGAAATGTAACTGAAAAATGTGAGGATATTATTGGGCTTAGGTTAGAAGACTTTACAAGAACTGTAGTTTTACCTCAGGGAAAATTTAATGAATTTTTAAGGCTTGAGGGAAAAGACAGAAGAAATATGCTTGAAAGACTTTTTAACCTTCAAGAATATGGTTATGAGCTTTCTGAAAAATTATCAAAGAAAATTGGCAGGGAAAAAGATAAGGCAAATTTAATTGAAGGCGAGTTAAAGGGATATGAAAATATAAATGAGAAAGTTTTGGAAGATAAGAAAAAGGCACTTTGCGAATTAAATAAAAATTATGATAAGTGTCAAAGTGAACTAGTTGATTCACAAAATAAATTTAACGATGGAAAAGAACTGTGGAATCTTCAAGAAGAGTTAAAACGTCAAGTTATAGAGCAGGAGAAACTTAAGAAAAATGAAGTATACATAAATGAAATCCAGCAAAAAGTTTTATTAGGGGAAAGTGCAGCAAAAGTAAAACCTTATATTGATGAATATGAAAATACACTTTCAAAAATTAAAAGTATAGAAAAAGAGCTTTTGATTTTAAATGATACTATGAAATCTATAAAAAATAATAAAGATGAAATAGAGAGTAAATTAGAGAATGCCAAAAATAAAAGAAATAATGAATTACCTGATTTAAAAATAAAGGAACAAAAGGCTATTGAGGCAATAGAAGAAAAGTCAGCTTTAAATATATTACTTCATGATAAAGAAAAATTAGAAAAAAATATTGCAATTTTAAAACAAGATTTGCAAGCTAACAGTGGGACTATAGAAAAAAGTGAAGTAGATATTAGTAGGATAAACTGTCAGATAAAAGATAGTGAAAATAAAATGCAGGCTTTGAAAATTCCCGAAGAGTATAAGAAAAAGATTAATGAAGGCATAGTGATTTTGAACAACATTGAAAGTATTGCTGAACAGAAAAAAAGTACAGCTAGGGATATTGAAAATTTGAAATCAAGTATTGAAACTGAAGAAAAGAAAAGTGAACTACTAGCTAAAAAAAATAATGAAAAATCCGATTTATTAGAAGACAATAATAAGTTATTGAATAATTTAATAGAGAACTGTCCTGGGGATCAAAACTCACTTTTAACTTTGCAGAAAAATTTAACAGATGCAAGAGACAAATGGAGTAAATATTATGAATATGAAGGTGATTTACGCAGCAGCACTACTTTAATAGAAAAGCTTAAAATTGAGCTTCAAGACAAGAAAAGTGAAAAAGGTAATTTGGAAAATGAAATTGAAGAAATAGATAAAAAAGTAAAAAAGATTGAAGCTGAAAATTTGGCACATACGTTGAGGAAATCCTTAGCAGAAGGAGAGCCCTGTCCTGTATGTGGATCAGTTCATCATGTTGTAGAAAATGTTATAATTTTAGATTCAAGTAATTTGAAAGAACTAAAACTTGATTTGGATGCAAAAATTCAAAAAAGTAATAAACTAAATAATGAAATAGTGAAAATAGATACGAATATTAAAGTACAAAAAGAAAATATAGCAGACAGACAGAAAAAAATAAAAGAATTAGGTGAGAATTTTAAAGCATTTCCTTTAAAAGATGTTGAAAGTAAGTTTAACAATTTAAAGAAAGCTGTGGATGAATTTAATAATAAAAAAATAACTCTGGAAAATAAGATTAAAATTTTAAATCAAGATAAAAATGTCATAGAAATTGAATACAGTAAATCAGTTACGAGGAAATTAGAAAACAAGGCTCAACTTCAAAAGTTACAGGAAAATTTTCAGAAAATAGACCATAAGTGTGCAAAAATAAATAGTGAATATGAATTATTGAAACAAGAACTTGGTATCTGTAATTTTAAAGAAAAGAATGAGGAAATCCTTGAAAAGGAGAAAAGTAGAACACTACTTGAAAATGTTATAAAAAATCTAAGAAAAGATTTGGAAATTGAGCAAAGAAAAAAAGAGAGCTTAAATGAAAAATTAATGACTTTACAGACGCAGTTAAGTAAAAACAGTGCTACCTTCGTAGAAAAAAATAAAAACATAATGGAAAAAGAAAATAGTATAAAAGATAAGGGTTGTGGTAGGAAAGACTTAGAAAATTTAAAAAGAGAAATATCAGGTAACATAAAAAAAATAGAGTATGAATATGAGGAAACAGAAAAAAACAGTAAAAAAATAGAAAAGCAGTATAATGAATGCAGCAGCAGCATAATAGCAGCTCAGAAAAATTTAGTTAGCCTAAATGAGAGATGTACAGATGATCTGGTAAATTTAAGAAAGGCTTTATCGGAAGAAAAAATTGAAAATATGGTTGAGGCTAAAAATAACTATATGTCTAAAGATAAAATTGAGGAACTTAAGATTAAAATAGAACAATATAGAAATGCAAGTGTTAAAATAATTGGTACCATAGAAAACCTTAATACAAAAATAGGTGACAGGAGTTTAAGTGAAGACAGATGGATTGAAATACAAAGTACTAGAGATAAAAATACTGAAACTTTAGAAAAGTTAAAAAAAGACAAAATAGAACTTGAAAGGGAAGTCAAGAATATAGACGAAAAAATAGGTCAGCTTACAAAACTTTTAAATAAAAAACAGAAACTAGAACATGAATTAAGTCTTTTAGATGATCTGGATAAATTGTTCAAAGGTAAAAAATTTGTGGAATTTGTAGCCCAGAATCAGCTGAAATATATATCCATAGAAGCAGACAAGAGGTTGAAGGAGATTACCTGTGGAAATTATGGATTGGAAGTTGATAAGGATGGCAGATTCATTATAAGGGATTATAAAAATGGTGGAGCACAAAGAGATGCATCTACTTTATCTGGAGGAGAGACTTTTGTAACATCACTGGCACTGGCACTAGCACTATCCGCCCAAATACAATTAAAGGGAAGTGCGCCGCTAGAACTATTCTTCCTGGATGAAGGTTTTGGAACTCTTGATGATAACCTCCTGGAAGTGGTTATGGATTCACTGGAGAAAATTCATAATGATAGGCTGTCCATAGGTATAATAAGTCATCTTGAATCAATTAAAGATAGGATGCCTGTAAAGCTTATAGTTGCTCCTGCAGAGGCAGGAATGGGTGGAAGTAAAGTTAAAATAGAAATAAATTAATTATGAAATCATTGGAATTATTTATTGACATTGATTTAAACTTATAGTAAACTCGTGTTTAAAGATAAAAGCAATGACAGGACTAGTAGATATGTTAAATATTTTAAAGAGAGTGGGACAAGGTGAAATCTCATAAATATACATATCTAAGATCACCCTGGAGCTGTAGGCTGAACATATTGTAAGCTGATCCGGCTTGTATAGGCCGTTATATGAATCAAGTAGAAATTGGGTGGTACCGCGACAGACTTTTTCGCCCCAGCGAAAGAGAGCTGTTTTTTTTATACACCAAAAGGATAGGTTAAAGGTGTAGTAGATATTGCTTTATTTGTCACCTTTACATTGATAACGCGGTGAAGCTTTGTTCGATATAAGTATGACAGCATATCAGTTAATTTAAAAAAATTTACAGAAGGGATGGAGACTTGGTAATGAATATTGTAGTTTTAATTAAACAGGTTCCTGATATGGAAAAAGTAAAATTTGACAGGGAAAAGGGAGTAGTGGATCGTAAATCTGCAGGTGTAGAGATCAATCCGTTTGATCTAAATGCACTGGAAGCAGCAGTACAAATAAGTGAAAAAATTGATGCTAAGGTTACAGTAGTAAGCATGGGACCTCCAAGTGCAGACCAGGCATTAAGGGAATGCATCGCAAGAGGTGCTAATGAAGGAATTCTTATAAGTGATGTAAAATTTGGAGGGTCAGATACTAAGGCTACATCATCTATACTTGCAAGTGCAATAAAAAAAATAGGCAGCTGTGATTTGGTGATTGCTGGAGAAAAAACTGTGGATGGAGATACAGGTCAGGTTGGACCTGAAGTTGCAGAATTTTTGAATGTACCTCATGCAAGTTATGTAAGTAAGATTACAGATGCAAGTGATGATAAAATTGAAGTTTGTTCTGAAATATGGGAAGGAACTTATTTAAAGAGTGTAAAGTTACCAGCTTTAATTACAGTTACTAAAGATATAAATGAACCAAGGCTTCCGAGCTTTAAAAATAAAATGAAAGCTAGAAAAGCAGAAATACAGACTTTAAAGTTTGAAGATTTAAAGGAATATACAGATGTTGATAAAGTTGGCTTTAAGGGATCACCTACAAAGGTTAAAAAGATAGAAGTACCAAAAATACAGAAAAGACAAGGAAAAATCTATAGAGAAGCAGATGCAGCTAAGGCAGAAGATGAACTTTTAGATATATTTAGAAAAAAGAAAATTTTGGAGGCATAATGATATGGGAAAGGAATATAATGGAGTTTTAGTATTTGCAGAACAGAAAAAAGGGGAAATCCATAAAGTAAGTTATGAACTTCTTGGAAAAGCTAGGGAACTTGCAGGTAAGTTAGATATACCTGTGTACAGTGCACTTTTAGCACCTTGTGGTATTAAAGCTGAGGAACTTATATACAGAGGTGCAGATAAGGTATTTTATGTTGAGGATGATATATTTAATGCACCGGAAGAGACAGTTTATAAAACTAATCTGGAAAGTTTGATTAAGAAAATTAAACCTGAAATTTGTTTAATAGGCGCAACAAGTCTTGGGAGATCACTGGCACCCAGGCTTGCAGCTTCTCTTGAAACAGGGCTTACAGCAGATTGTACAGGCCTTGAAATAGATGAAGATGGAAAGCTTATACAAATAAGACCTGCCTTTAGTGAGAATATATTGGCACATATAAAGTCAGACACGTATCCACAAATGTCTACAGTAAGATATAAGGAATTTAATGAAAGCAAGAGAGATGAAAATAGAAAAGGTGAAATTGTGAAAGTAGATGCAATTAAGCCTGAAAATGAACTTGTAAAAGTTATAAAAGAATTGAAATCCCAGGAAGTAAACATCTCTGATGCAAGTGTTGTAGTTGCAGCAGGCAAAGGATTAAAGAAGGCAGAAGATATGGCTATGATAAAAGAACTTGCTGACTTACTTTCTGGTGTAGTAGGAGCTAGTAGGGAGATAGTTGATGATGGCTTTATATCTAAGGACTTCCAGGTAGGATACAGTGGAAACAGGGTAAAACCTAAATTATATATAGCTTGTGGAATTTCAGGGGCTCCACAGCATTTGGCAGGAATGAAGGAATCAGACTTTATTGTTGCAATTAATACAGATCCGTCAGCTCCGATATTTAATGTAGCTGACTACGGAATAGTAGATGATATGTACAAGGTATTACCTGATTTAATTAGTAAAATAAAGCAGGTAAGTTTAGAAGTTGTAGATTGTTAGAATAAAAAAAGGGGGCATTAAAAATGAATACTGATTTAATAAAAAATTCACCAGAAAAAGTAGTTGAAAGTTTAAGGAAAGTTGTAGGAGATGATTGGGTTACTAATGATTTATCTCAAATGCAGGGTTATCTTTATGATGAGACCGAAACATTACTTCGTCCAGAAGCATGTAAAGATTGTGTGGTAGTTAAACCAGCTTCACCTGAGGAAATATCAGAAGTGTTAAAGTATGTAAATAAGGAAGTATTGCCTGTAATCGTCAGGGGCGGCGGTACAGGAGTAGTTGCTGGAGCGATACCAACACAGCCAAGCATTATTTTATCCTTGGAGAGACTAAATAAGGTTGTTGAATTTGACGAAAAGAATCTTATGATTACTTTAGAATCTGGAGCAACATTATCTCAACTACTTGAAGAACTAAATAAGAATGGCAAATTATTTTTTCCTGTACATCCGGGAGATGAAGGTGCACAAGTGGGAGGCATGGTTGCAGCAAATGCAGGTGGTACAAGGGCTGTAAAGCATGGAATTATGAGAAATCATGTTAAAGCGTTGGAAGTGGTTCTTGCAACAGGAGAGATAATTACTTTAGGTGGTAAATTACTAAAGAATAACATGGGTTATGATTTACTTCAGCTTATGATAGGAAGTGAAGGAACCCTTGGAATTATTACAAAAGTAACACTTAGATTATATGCAAGAAGTAAATGCAATGGAACATTACTGGTTTCATTTAATAGCCAAAGAGATGCCTGTGATGCAGTACCTGAAATACTGCAAGAGGGAATCACACCTCTTGCCATTGAATACATGGATAGAGTAATATCTGAAAAGGCAGCAGAGCAGCTTGGAACTACCTGGCCTGCAGCTAAAGGCTCTGTAGATTTGATGTTCATATTAGATGAATGTAGTGAAGATGATTTGTATTCTAATAGTGAAAAAGTTGTAGAAATATGTGAAAAACATGGTTCTGTAGATAGCATTGTAGCGGAAACTGAAAAGGATCAGAGGCATCTTTTGCAGATAAGAAGCAATGCATATGGCCCTTATAAAGATAATATAGCAGATATTATGGATGTAGCTGTACCACCGTCTTCTGTACCTGATTTCTTTGATGATGTAAAAAGGTTGACTAAAGAGTATGGCAATGAAATTGTATCTCTTGGCCATATAGGAGATGGAAATATTCACAACTTTATCATGGGTGACAATGGCAAACTCCCTGCTAATTATGAGCAGCTTAAAGAAGAGATATACAAGACTGCAATAAAGTATGGTGGAACAATAACAGCAGAGCATGGTACAGGAAAGACTAGAAAGAAGCATATGCCTCTTCAATTTAGTCAGGCTGAAATAAATATCATGGAGAATATCAAAAGAGCTTTTGACCCAAATAGTATTTTGAGTCCTGGAAATATAGTGGATTAGAAGTTATATCAATTTCTAATAAGAGTCTGTGTTAGCTCATTATGTGCTGTGAGTAGCACAGGCTTTTTGAATATTAAATTTCCAGTATAACGTTGAAAAAGGAGATGTGTGTAGTATGAAAACCATAAAAAATATATCTGCCATTGGATTAGGAGCTATTGGATGTGCCTACACCAGTAAATTGTATGATTTTAATCCAGAAGGAATAAAATTTATAGCTGGAGAAGAAAGAGCTGAAAGGTACAAAAAAAGTGGATTTATAATTAACGGGAAAAAGTATAATTTTACGTATATAGATCCAAAGGAAAAATGCCAGCCAGCAGATTTGATTATTGTCTCCGTAAAGTCAAATCAGTTAACTCAAGCTATTTGTGATATGAGAAACCATGTAGGAGAAAATACTATCATAATTTCTCTCATGAATGGCATTACTAGTGAGAAAATTATAGGAAAAGAATATGGAATGGATAAGATGCTTTATGCCTTATGCATTGGCATTGATGGAAATCGTAAGGAAAACAATATCAGTTTTTCTAATATTGGAAACATAACCTTTGGAGAAAAGGTAAATAAAATTTATTCAGAAAAAGTACAGAAAGTAAAGACTCTCTTTGACAATGCAAAAATTCCTTATAAAATTCCAGAAGACATGATGCGTGCTCTGTGGTATAAGTTTATGGTAAATGTAGGTATAAATCAAACCTCAGCAGTTCTTAGGGCAACTTATGGTGTATTTCAAACTAAAAATGAGGCTAAAGAACTTATGGAATCTGCAATGTGGGAAGTGGTAAAATTATCACAAAAAGTAGGAGTTAATTTAAGCAAAAATGATATAGAAGAATGGCAAAAAGTGTTGAATACTCTAGGACGTGACAGCAGGACCTCAATGTGTCAGGATATTGTATATGGCAGAAAAACTGAAGTTGATATATTTGCAGGTACTGTTTGTAAGTTAGGAGAGAAATATGGTGTAGATACTCCTGTTAACAGGACACTTTTAAATATAATAAAGTTAATTGAATAGGTGAGTTTTATAGCATTTTAAGGGTATATTTTTTTACGCTTTTTTAAAAAATGGGTAAATATTATCATTATAGCATTGTTATACCAATTAGTTTATTGTAAAATAGAATAGGATTCAGTTTCAAGTAAAATTCATTGAAGTTTAGGGGGAAATTGAGGGGGTTTTAGTGTGAATAAAAGTCCTATAACTGTTTTAAAAGAAAAATGTACAGGTTGCAATAAGTGTATAAGAACTTGTCCTATTCTTGGTGCAAATGTTACAATAACTGAAAATGGTGTAAGTAAGGTTTACATAGATGAGGAAAGATGTATTGGGTGCGGTGAATGTGTAAAGGTTTGCGAACATGGGGCTAGAGATTTTAAAGATAGTACTGAAAACTTTTTTAAGGATTTGAAAAAGGGTAAAAAAGTAACAGTAATAGCTGCACCATCTATTATAGTTAATATTAAAAATTACAAGAAATTTTTTGGATATCTTAAATCTTTGGGAGTATCTATAATTTATGATGTTTCTTTTGGTGCAGATATTACTACCTGGGCTTATCTAAAAGCAATGAAGGAGAATAATATTTCTTCTTTAATATCGCAGCCCTGTCCTATCGTGGTTAATTATATTGAAAAATATAAGCCCGAATTAATAGAATATTTAGCGCCTATACACAGTCCTATGATGTGTACTGCTGTTTATTTGAAAAAATATAAGCGTATATGTGAAGATATAGCTTTTCTGTCACCTTGTATTGGCAAGTTAATTGAAATAAATGATAAGAATACAGATGGGTATGTGAAATATAATGTAACCTATAAAAAGATTTTAGATTATTTGAGAGATAATAATGTTAATTTGAACAATTACGATGAAGTTGAATTTGATAATGTTCCTGCTTCTCTGGGGGTTGTTTATAGTTTACCAGGCGGATTAAAAGCAAATGTAAAAGCTAGGACTGAAGAATTACATGTTCTTCAAGTAGAGGGACATAAAGAGGCAATCGAGTATTTGAATAAGTATTCTGATAGAGTTAAAGCTAATAAGCTTCTACCTAGTTTACTGGATATTTTAAATTGCAAAAATGGATGCAATATAGGTACAGCTTCCTTAAATAATTTAACGGAATATGATATTCAATATAGGTTTCATAATATGAAGATGGAAAAGTTAAAGGAAAAAACTGGTTTACTTAAGAAAAAAATCAAATCAATAGACGAGTACTTTGATAAAAATCTTAATTTAAACGATTTCGTAAGAAAGTATACTGCACAGAAGGTTAAAAAAATAATTGAACCTACTCAAAAAGATTATGACAACATATTTAATGAGATGATGAAAACTACAACTTTAGGAAAAGAATTTAACTGTTCTGCTTGTGGATATACTACTTGCAAGGAAATGGTAAAGATGATTTTTAATGGTATAAATTCTAAGGAAAATTGTATTTATTATGTGAAGAAAAAAATCAATATGGAATATAGCGAACTGGAAGAAAAAAATAAAGAGGTGAAAGAGTCTATAAACAAAATAACTGTACTAGCTGAGGAAAGACAACGAAAATCAGATGAAATAATTAAATTTGCAAATACTCTATTGGCAGCTATAAATGAAGTAAGTAAAGGAAATGAGGAAAGTGCATCCGCAATTCAAGATATAGTAGAAGAATTAAAGTCAATAATGGATATATCAAGTAAGTTAAAGGAAAATATTCATCAGATAAACGAAAAATTAGGTAAATTCACGGATTCATCAGATAGTATTGTGGCTATTTCAGAGCAGACTAATTTACTTTCGCTAAATGCCGCAATAGAAGCAGCACGGGCAAATGAACATGGAAAAGGTTTTGCAGTAGTAGCAGATGAAGTAAAAAAGCTAGCAGAGCAATCTAAAACTACTGCACAATCTACTAAAAATGAAGAAAATGCAATGATGCAATCTATTTTAAAGGTTATTGAAGTATCTGATTTACTCCAGAGTAAAATGGATAATATAAATAACGATATATTAACTATATCGGAAACTATCCAAGAGATAAGTGCTAAGAGTCAGGAGATAGTCTCTAGCTCTGAAAAGTTAATAAATAGTGAGTCACATTAATTTAATTGAAGCCATCGTAAAAACTGAGTTATACCATATATAACTCAGTTTTTTGCTGACCAAATTAGGAAGTATAAGACAAGTGAGTTGACCTTAATTGAAAAAGGATATATTATGTAATATGACGTTTATGATATTACTGTAAAATTTTATATTAATAACTATACTTACGTGTACCACAGCTGCAATTTTGGACAAAAGCTGTCATCTTTTGCATTAGCGGATGCACTTGGTAAATTTAAAGATGAAGATGGTGGGATGAACAGATGGTAATATTAAATGCAATTGGAAGTGTGCTTAGCATAGTAATTATGATATGTACAGGATATGTGCTTACAAAATTTAAATGGCTTAATGAGAACATATCAAAAGTATTTTCAAAATTAGTGTGCAATGTAGCCCTTCCTTGCCTTATGATTTCTAATTTAATGGGTAACTTTACAAGAGATAAATTAGATCATATAGGGAAAGGGCTTATTATACCAGTTTTATCTATGGCTATAGGTTATATACTAGCTATATTGATTTCTAAGATGATAAAGGTGAAAAAGGAGAGAATTGGTACATTTCGGTCTATGTTTTTTGTATCTAACTCCATATTTATTGGACTGCCTATAAATTTGGCATTGTTCGGTTCAAAAAGTGTTCCCTATGTGCTTTTATACTATATAGCAAATACTACTTTTTTTTGGACAATAGGTGCTTATGGAATAAGCTCAGATGGACAAGCTGATAAAAAAACAAGTATTTTTTCAAAGGAAACTTTAAATAGAATATTTTCTCCTCCACTTATGGGATTTATAATAGCAATGATATTTATATTTTGTGGAATAAAACTTCCTAAGTTTGTTATGGATACCTGTAAATACTTTGGAGATATGACAACACCACTTTCTATGTTGTTTATAGGAATAACAATTTACTATGTGGATATAAAGAAAATAAAGATGAGTAAAGATATATTTTTTGTTCTAATAGGAAGGTTCATTATATCACCAGTTTTAATAATATTTCTGGCAGGTTTCTTCCCTATACCTGAGCTTATGAAAAAAGTGTTTATAATACAAGCTGCTATGCCGGTAATGACGAATACTTCTATAGTGGCAAAGGCATATGGTGCTGATTATGAATATGCAGCAGTGGTTACATCATTGACAACGGCCTTAAGTTTACTAGTTATTCCTATATATATGGCTATAATATAGTTGAAAATTGATAATTTAATTTGAAATGATTATATAATACACTTATTTCTAAATTTAATAAAATTATACACTACTAAATAATAAAGTAAACACTTAAAAACAAATTAAAATACAATTGTAGTTTTATAGTTATAGGATAAACAGAGTTCTTGGAATCAGGTGGAGGTTTAATTCCATCTGATACTTGGAAACTGTCATCCAGAGACGCAGCTACTTTTTATTTCTACTTGGACAAGTGGAAATATTAGAACAGGTAGTCATCGGATAAAAAAGATAAATATGAAAATACATTAGTATTAAATTTTAATATTTAAATTACATATACACACTAAATTTTTTTGATTAAATAAATTTAAAAACAAATAAACTTAAAATAGAGTATAAAAAAAACAGACATACACCCCAATGGGGCGAAGGTCTGTCGCTGTACCACCCAAATTATTACTCGTATATATAACGGCTGTGCCGGCATAACTTACTTTATATAAAGTTCAGTTTGCAACTTAGGAGTGATTTTCAACAACTGTAGCTTATGGGTTCGCACCAAATCCCCATTCTCTGAAAGCATATTTTTGCTTACTCTTCTCCGTCATCGTTTTTTTATTTGCACTAACTATACTATAAAAAAATATGTATGTCAACAATTTTTTTGAAATATATAATTAACTATATAAAGAAATTTTAAATAAAAAATCAAGGTACAAGCTAAATATTTTTACAATCTTCAGCTTGGTTAAATATTTTGATAAGCCTAAACAATAAATTCTAAAAAGCTAAAAGTTTAAATTC